>JAZQSG010000313.1:0-2197 GCA_045630025.1 Acutalibacteraceae bacterium | reverse complement strand
GATTATACCGATAATGATGATGCCGAAAGCAAAGAGGTAACGGTTGATTTTGGCAAATCGGGCGAGTACGAGGTTTATCTGGTTGATGAAACCCATGATGGAGAGCTTGTTAAAACTACTGCCGATTTAAGCTTAACTCTGTCACCCTGGTCAATTGTGCTTATAAAAGAAATATAATTAAAGCCCCTCGTCGAGGGGCTTTTTTGTCACCTTTTGTCATATGCTGGCAAAAGGTTTTACTCTCAATAAAAAATGTAAAATATTTACAAATATTTTGGTGAATATACTTGACAAATATGGAAGAATATGGTAATTTATGGTTGTTCCAAATAACATTAACGGAGGCAATCATATGAAAAAGCAGATTAAAGTAATTATCGCAGATGATAAAACCGAACTGGCAAAGGCCTGCGGAGAAGCATTGAAAGAGGAGGGGATGGAGGTTATATTCACCCCAAAGGACGGAAAAGAGCTGTTGCAGTCAATCGCCGATAAGCAACCCGACGCCGTACTTATGGATATGTTTATGCCAAATCTGGATTCTATCGGCGTGCTTGACCGTTTGGGTGGGTTAGAGCTTGACCGCCGCCCCAACGTAATAGTTATGTCGGGTCACGATGACCAACGTTTTGAAAACGCCGCCCTTTCCCACGGTGCCGATTATTATTTGATAAAGCCCTTCGACGTAAGCAGTTTGCCCGCCTGCATAAAAGATTTGTTTTGCTGGTCAGCCCCTGCCACCACCGCCTGCAAGGATGAAAGAAGCGAGCTTGAAATGCAAATTACCGAAATAATGCATCAAATCGGCGTACCTGCCCACATAAAGGGCTATCATTATCTGCGAGAATCCATAATTTTGTCTGTTCAGCAGCCCGAGATAATAAACTCTATCACCAAGCAGCTTTATCCAACCGTTGCCAAAATATATTCCACCACCTCTTCAAGGGTAGAGCGAGCCATTCGTCACGCCATAGAGGTCGCTTGGGATAGGGGAGATATAGACGTGCTTAATTCTTACTTTGGTTACACGATCCACAATGAAAGAGGTAAGCCCACCAACAGCGAGTTCGTAGCAATGATTGCCGACAAACTCCGTTTGCAAAAGAAAGTATCGTAAACAAAAAGACGTTTTCAACCGAAAGCACCATTTTTGTTAAAATTATATCTGCGTTTTATTACGAATAATCCCCAACACAATTTTAGGTGTTTCGCACAAACCGCCATAAAAACCGCCGCAGCCAACTAATGACTGCGGCGGTTTTTAAAAGCCCTTAATTTCAAGCGTATATCCTTTGCTCCTAAAATTATCGATAACGTCACCTAAAATTTCGGTGTTGGTTTTGCTTACGGCGTGCAAAAGGAATATGCCTCCGTTATGAGCGGCACCCGTTATGCGCTCAAAGGCCGCTTGCTTTTCGGGCTGGGCGTTGGTGTCGTAATCCTTATAGGCAAAGCTCCAAAAAACAGATTTATATCCCAAGCTTTGGGTTATAGCCAGCGTTTTTTCGGAAAACTCGCCCATCGGTGCGCGAAACAAGGTCATTTCATAGCCAAACTCTTGCTTAATATAATCGTGCAGGCGGGTTATCTCGCTCATCACCCCGTCGGCAGATAGGGTAGGCAGCGACGGGTGGTTATAGGTATGGTTGCCTACCGTGTGGCCTTCGTCAATCATACGCTTTACCAAATCTTTGTTTCGGTTGGCGTAATCGTAGGTTATAAAAAACACGGCCTTTACGCCTTTGCGTTTTAATGTGTCAAGTATTTCGGCGGTGTATCCGTTTTCATATCCCTCGTCAAAGGTAAGGCAGATGTTCTTTTCGTCTGCGCCTATAAATACGCCGCCTAAACCTGAGTATTTTTGCTGATACTCAATGCAGGATATCGGCTGATTTTTTTCGTTTACGTTATAACCCTGCCCCCACCCATGCTTGGTGCCGGATAAATTGTCAAAGCCGTTAGAATAAAAACATGGCTCGCTTGATATAATACTGCTTGATGCGGCGCCACCGCTTGTGCAGGATGACGTGCCGCTGTTATCGGCAGCTATATTGCCGTTATTTATTTGTTCAGCGTTTCTATCTTCGGTTTTTGGCGTTGCAGAGCAACCGCAAAGCAAACAAAAGGCCAACGCGCAAATTAATATTCTTTTCATTTTTAGCCCCTTTCGGTTTTTGTATGCTTATTATTCCACGGT
>JAZQSG010000312.1:0-3963 GCA_045630025.1 Acutalibacteraceae bacterium | reverse complement strand
AGGGTGCAAAGTACCAAAAAAGGTACAAACCCCCTTGAAAGCAAAAGCTATCAAGGGGTGTCAAATTATAACAAATATACGCCTGAAGCCAATCGAACCACCTGATTTTCGCCCGATCTGATATATTGATAAACCGGCTCGTTAAAGGCAGCATACTTTTCAACGGTGTAGGTATCGGTATCAACAATTTCAATGCAGTTGCTGGCACTGTTGCAAACAACCAATCTTCCGCCGTCTGCATACAAGCCGCAAGGACGAGAAAAGGCGTTATCTTTTTTGCTGCCAATCCTCAGCTCTTCACGAATGGTGCGCGCGTTATATCTGAGTATGGTATCACCCTCGGGGAAGGAAATCCAAACCGAACGGCCGATGCAAACAACGTCGCAAGGGCCAAACTCTTTATACTTAAGGGTGCCTGACCAAACGCGCATTGCCTGTTCATCGTAAACTACGCCTTCACCGGTGGGATAAATAAACAAGCATCTGCCGTCGGGCAAATAGGCGCTGTGCTGATTTACAAAATCGTGAAGGTTGGGAGTAAACATAGTGAAGTTTTCACCAAACTTGCCCCTTAAATAGACCTCACGCGAAACCTTTGAAATCTGTTTTGTAGAATAATCATAGTATTTGTAAGAAACAATTGCCTGATCGTCAAAGCATTGTTCGGCAACAACCATAATCACGCCGTCGGGAGCCCCAACTATTTGTACTGCCTTTTCATCAAATATCTGTTGCACTTTTTTATCCTCCAAGGTGTATAGTACTGTACTTTATACCACATATAGTATATAATACATCAAAACTGCACTTCGGTCAACCTTTTTTATCACATTTAGTAATAGTTTTATAATAAGATTAGTATAATAGATAAACAAAACATTTTTTAAATAATTTAAATTTGGTATTGACAAATCAAACAATATTTAATATAATATGATGCGTTGACACGGTGCCATGGCCAAGTGGTAAGGCAAAGGTCTGCAAAACCTTTATTCCCCAGTTCAAATCTGGGTGGCACCTCCAAACGAAAATCCCGTTCACGAAAGTGGGCGGGATTTTTACTTATTACTTCTTACCTCTTCACTCTTACTTCAAATTAAGTTTGATACGGGATTTTTGGAAAGTAATAAGTAATAGGTAAGAGGTAATAAGTATTTCGGCTTCGCCGCTTTTATGCTATAATAGACTCAAGGCGGTGAAAATATGAAAAAAGTTGTTGCAGCTATTTCTTTGGTTGTATATTTTGTGGAATTGGCGTTTTGCATATCTTCTATTATAGAATTTGGAATTATAAAAAATTTTGCGATACTTTGGATTCTTCCTTTTGTAATACAAGTTGCTTGCTATATGGTTATTTTATTTCGAAAAACTTTTTCGCGAAAAATTGCAATCTTTGTGACCTTTTTTGGTTTTATATTGTCGCTTCCAGTTTTATTGCTTTCGCTTCCTGAAATTTTATATTGGATTTTACCGGTATTTGTGTCGGCACTTTTGTCGTTGATATTCTTGTGTTTCAAAAAATGCAGTTAATATTTAAGAGATAAAGAAAATCAAGTTTTCAGACCGGTTCCATTTTGAGTGTCGGTCCCAATAATCCCGTTCTCGTAAGAGGGCGGGATTTTATTTTACCGTATATCTATAAAAATTTTGCAACAAATTCCCCAAGAAATTAAATTCTTGGGGAATTTGTTGCACTTATTCCGACTTAATTTGCCGCATAAGCTTTTTCTTTTGAAAAACAAAAACAACTATTAATATTGTTGCACATATTGCCCAGGACACAGGATAGGTAAGCAACAAACACTCGAAAGAATGGAATAGCGGCACTTTAAAAAGGGTTGACACAAAGGCAATTCTTATGCCGCAAACGCACAAAATGCAAATTATCATAGTGTACATAGACTTGCCCATACTGCGAAGTGCACCGCAGGGTGGGTCCATAAATCCGCAAATAAAATAAGTTAGCCCAATAATTATCAGTCGCCGCTCGCCAAAGTTAAACGCTGCAGCCGAGTCGGGTATGTAAATTGAAAGCAAAAAATCTCTGAACAATATTGCCGTCAAGCCCAGCACAATGCCGGAAACGGCGGCGCAAGATATACACGTTACAAGAATTTTGGGCAAACGGTTGTACTTTTTGGCACCCATATTTTGCCCCGTAAAATTAATAGCCGACTGGCAAAATCCATTCATTGTTGCATGCACAAAGCCCTCTATGCTGGCGGATGCGGCGCTGCCCGAAACGGCTGCTGTGCCGAAAGAGTTGATGGAGGACTGTATCATAACGTTTGATAAAGCAAAAATGCTTGACTGTATGCCTGAAGGTAAGCCGATAAAAATTATCTTTTTCAAGGGCTCTGCGTATATCTTAAGCGATTTAAAAACAAGTTTTGCCCCATCGGTTCTTACCGAAAGAACGTAAATGACCAACACGGCCGACAAAACGTGGCTTATTGCCGTTGCGGTAGCTACACCTACAACATCCATATTAAACAGCACTACGAAAACAACGTTTAGGGCTACATTCAAAACACCTGCAAAGGATAAAATATAGAGGGGCGATTTGCTGTTGCCTGCCGCACGAAGCAAGGAAGCACCAAAATTATAAACCATATTAAAAAACGAGCCGAATGAATAAATTTTAAGATAAATTGACGATAAGGGCAAAACATCCCTTGGTGCATCCATCAATTCAAGCATGGGGGTTGAAAAAGCAAAGCAAAGGGCTGAAACAACCGCACCGCAAATCATTGCAACAGGTATAGCGGTATGAACAACCTTGTGAATTCTGTTGCTGTCACCTGAGCCCATTGCTTGAGCCATTGCAATTCCCGCGCCCGACGAAAAACCAATGAAAAAGTTAACGAAAAGTGAAACGAGGGAGCTGGTAGAGCCCACTGCCGCAACAGATTTACTGCCGCAAAACTGACCTACAACCGCCAAATCAGCCGCATTAAAAAGAAGCTGAATAATACTTGTAATAATAATGGGCACAGTATATACAATTACGTTTTTAAGCAATGGGCCGTTGCACATATCAACATTCTTTGTACGAACCATACTTAACCCCCTATCAACAAGTTTGGTTTATTGTACTATCGCAAAAAGTTAAATGCAAGCATTATTAAACGGTTGTGAAAAAATCACAACCGTTTAATTACGTTAATTCACATTAACCATACCAATAAGTTTTTTCTTTTGAACATAATAAACCACAAGCATTGCAATTACGCTCAAAGACCAGGATATAGGATAGGTTAAGAAAAGCCAGTTAAGAGAATGGAAATAGGGCGTTTTAAATAAGGTGGTTATAAACACAACTCGTACACCGCAAACGCAGGTAATTGTTATTATCATAGAGGCAAAGGATTTGCCTATTCCGCGAAGCATACCCGCCATTGCATCTTGCATACCGCAAATAAAATAGGGCAAGCAAACAAAAAGCATTCTTTGAATACCGAATTTTATTGCATCTGCAGAGTCGATAATATACAAAGAGAGCAACGGCATTCTAAGCAAATAACCCAGCGCGCCCAGCACAATACCCGTTGCTGCCGCACAAAAAAGACAGGTGCGCAAAATTTTTGGGATTCTTTCGTACTTTTTAGCACCGATATTTTGCCCCGAAAAATTAAGCGCAGTTTGACCGAAAGCGGTCATTGCAACATACACAAAGCCCTCTATATTGGCTGCTGCGGCATTGCCCGAAACGGCCGCAGCACCAAAGGAATTGATAGAAGACTGAATCATAACGTTTGACACCGAGAAAACGCTTGACTGAATGCCTGCCGGTATGCCTATGGCAAAAATCTTTTTAAGTGGTTCGGCGTATATGCGTACGGATTTAAAATCGAAACGGCACTCATCCTCACGGTGCATAAGGGTGTAAAGCACCAAAACAGCAGAAATCAACTGGCTGATGGCGGTTGCAAGTGCAACGCCAATAACATTCATTTTAAACAG
>JAZQSG010000311.1:0-5059 GCA_045630025.1 Acutalibacteraceae bacterium | reverse complement strand
AAAGAAAAATTGCAGCGTAAGACATGGTAAGATGAAACAAAGAGGTGTTCCATTTAGTCTCTTTTCCCCAACCCTCAAAGGTGGTGGTGCCGCCCTCGCTGATAATGCGCAGCCAAGCACCCTTATCAAGCAGTGCTTGTTTTAAAAGGTCTAATCTTTCGTCTCGCACAAAGCCCATCAAAACCAAGAATGCGCAAAAAAAAGACAGCGAGCTTATACCGTGCTTGTTATACAGCGAAATAAAGCTTTTATAAAAATCGTCGTTATTAAAAAGGCCAAGACCAAAAACGAAGCTGTTGCCTACAAGACTAACGTGTTGCGTATTTTCGCCATCCTTAAACAGCCCTTTTTTGCTATCGTAAAAGGTGTCTGCAAAGACCTTTAACAGGGGTGCCTCATCTCTGTATTTTGGTAATGATAGCTTTTGCGCAATTTTGTTTGCGGTTTTAATAGCCCCAATGTAATAGGCGTTTATAGATACGTGGGGCTCGGCACACATTTGCCCCTCGCGCACGTCTACGTCATAGCCGTGTTGAAAGTTTTGGGGCCACTCCACTACGCACCATTTGTCAAGGTTGCGCAAAAGCCCGCGGTTTTCGTAATTTCGGCGGTATGCCTCCAGCAAGCTTTTAACCTTTTCAAAGTTTTGGCGTAAGTATTCTTTATCTCCCGTAAGGTTAAAGTGCCACAAAACAAGATAAACCAAAATCAAAGGAAACTCTGCAATTTCCTGCATATAAGAGCAGCACATGCAGGTTACCAGGGTATCACTTATGAAGGTGGTGTAAAAGGCGTCGTCTATCAGCTTGCGCACCATAGAATCGTCGCCCGTTAAAATCATATTGGTAAGGGCAGAGTAGCATCCGTCGCCAAGATAAAATCCCTTTTCTCGCTCCATGCAATCCTGAATAACCTCTTGCACACCGTATTTTTGCGAGTTGATGCAAAGCTCCCAAATTTTTTTAAAGTTTTCGTCGTCGCCCAGGTCGGACCGAAGCCGCGCCGTTAACGAAAAGGGATAGTGCCGGGCAGAAAAATAAACCTTGTCAAGCTTAACGCCCTCGGGCAACAAAAGCTCTGCATAGCGAAACGCCTTATAATCAAACCAATCCAAACTGCACTCGCCGTCAGATAAAATCCATTCCTCTTCATAGGTACAGTTGGCGCGCAGATTGTAGCGCAAAGAGCCATCCTCGTTTAACTCTTGAGCACAGCGGATTATAATTTTGTCGCCCGCCTTGCCCTTGGCGCTTGCCTGCAAATAGCCCACGTAATTAGAGCCGAAATCAAACAAAACGCCCCCTGGAGTTTCCGTCGCGCTGACGGGGCTTATTTTTTCAAAAACCAGCTCCTTGCTTTTTTGCATGGTTAGGGTGTGGTCGGCAAATCGGCTGATTTTGGCACGGCACCAGCTGCTATCGTCAAAGTCGGGGTTTGCAAAGCCAACCTCGGGGGCGTTGCAATCATAGCGCTCAAGAAATTGAGTGTCATATCCGCACACGCCCGTTTCGGTGTAAGCAGAGTGCAGGGCGGCTTTAAAGCTTTCGTCGCTTGCAACAAGGGTTTTGCCCTCTGCCACTAAATCAAGAATAAGCCCGTGGCGGTTGTCTCCGCTTTGCCAAACGCGGTTAATAAGCCCTTGGTATAGAGTGTGCACGGCAATCAAATTTTCACCTTTTTGCAAAAATCGACCAACGTTAATGCGGTTGTAGTTGTAATGGGTGTGGTAAGAGGGGGCAGGGCCTTGGGCAACAAATTTGCCGTTTATATAAAGCTTGTAATAATCGTCTGCAGATATAAAAATTTCGGCGCTTTCAAGGTCGCGCGAAGCAACAAAGCTTTTGCGATATAAAACGTGCCTGTTTCGGTGCTCGTTGCAAGGCAGATCCGCCTTGTCAAGCTGCTTGTGAAAGACGTTTCGCGGCATAAGGTCGCAAAACTCGTCGGTGGTAATCCACTGCCCTATAAATTGATGCTGCACAGTTACCCCTCCCTTGTATTTTTCATTTAAGAAATTATAGCACACCCTGTTGATATATGCAACAATCCTGCGGTTTATTTAGCCAACCTTGTTTGTGTCCTATTTATAGTACATAATTGGTGATATTATATATTCATAGCAACAATATTAAAGGCGATAGTTGCTGTGATGATAATGAAAAGAGAGGTATAAAAAATGATTTGCAGATATTGTGGTAAAGAATACTCAGATAATTCTGAATATTGTCCCTATTGCGCGGAACCCAAACCCAAGCCCGAAAAAACTTTAGATGAACAGTATTTGGATAAAGTGGTGGGCACTACACGGTTTTGGAGCGTTGTGGTAGGTGTATTCTTGCAGGTTTTAAGTATACTAGTTATGGGACCTATATTGGGCTTGCTTTTCGGAATAGCAACCATACCTGCGAGTATTTGGGCCGCTATATATGGAATACGCAAAAGAGTTTTAGAAGAATTAGAAAAGAACAGCCGCGAAATTATAATAAAGAAACAGTTTGCGGTGGATAAAACGTCCATTTGCCCCAGCTGCGGTTCCCATAACGTCAAAATTTATCGCAAGGGCTACGACTACAAGGCCGGCTTTTGGGGTAGTGTGTTTGGCGTTAAGGGCTCCGGCTATGCAGCTGGCATTGATGCTAACGAGGCCTGCTGCCGTTGTATGAATTGCGGCAGCAATTGGGAAACGGGTTACGATTATAGGACGATAGACTGATGCAAGATTTAGGCGTTATTTTCTAAATTAAAAATAAATTTATTAAAAAAGGTGAAAATGCTTTATTTTGTCGAAAAAGTGTGATATAATAATTGGGTGTTACGAACAAACATATCAACTTACAGGAGCGCAGTAAGATATGACGGATAAAGCTTGTTACAATTTAACTCTTTCGCAAGATGTGGCATATATGCAATGCAAGTACAGTTTATACAAAAGGGTTATCAATATCCTTTCCTCTATCACCATTGATGAGGAAGTGGATTTTGAGCTTATGGATCAAGCTTTCAAGCTTCTGGTTGAACGAAACGACTGTCTCAGAATCAGGTTCTTCAAAAAAAGAGGGAATCTGATGCAGTACTTTGACCGCTCCGAAAAGAACGTCAAGAAGGTGCCCGTTTTATCATTTGAAACCAAAGAACAGCAAGATGCATTTATCGATAAGGTTAGAAAAAAGCCCATTGACTATATGCACGGCGTTGTCATCCAACCTTATTTTGTTCACACCTATGACAAACGTTATATGATATTTTTCAAGATTTGTCATTTGGTTACCGACCTTTATGGAATCAACGTATTGTATATGGATTTTATAAACGTGTACAATGCTTTGAAGAATGGGGAAGAGTTGCCTCCCGCCCCCGAAAGCTTTGAAGAGATTATTAAAAAGGATATCGAAAAGAAATCCAAAAGCAATTCGGCACAGAAGCACTTGGAGTATTTTACCGATCTGCTTACCAACAATCCCGAGCCGTTTTATGCCGGTATTCACGGCCCCGATAATCCCATTTGGCAAAAGCAGCTCAAAAAACACCATCGCAGTATGCCTATTTTTCTTGTTCGCAACAGCACTAAGACCTACCGTCACAAGATTGGCAGCGATTTGATAGAAAAGGCGCTGACCTATTGTCAAAACAACCGCTGCTCACCTGCGAATTTGCTTTTTTACGCAAGCTCTGTTACCTCGGCCAAGCTAAACGGAAATCTTAAGAATATAATACCCATAGGCCTTTACCATTGCCGCAGTTCCGTACAGGAAAAGCGCTGTGCAGGCCCTATCGTTCAAAGCGCCGCATGTTACACCAAAATTGATTACACCCGTTCTTTTGAGGAAAATCTAAAGGAGTTCACTGTCGCACAGAGTGGTCTTTATAGGCACGTCAAGTTTAAGGATAGAGATTTTGAAGAATTGATGCACAACGTCTACCGTTCTTCACCTCTTCGAATCTACTATTCGATTGCTTACTCACTCTTACCCATTGATATGCCCGAGGGTGTGGAGTTTAATTTGTATACCAACGGCAACTGCGCTCTTCCCGCCTACGTCATTCAGGTTTTGAATTCCAAGGCCAAAGAGGTTGATATGGCTTACGACGTGCAGACCAAGATTACCGGTGAAGAAGACGTCAGCAACTTCCATACCTACTATCTGAACGTACTAAAGCAGGTGCTGGACGACCCCACCATCAAGGTTTCGGATATTCAGCTTTCACTGTAATTACATATTTTTAAAAAGCATTCATATATTAATAGCACCCCAAAAGCGGTTAGCTTTTGGGGTGCTTTGTTTTAGGCAGAATTATAAAATCTTTCTTCTGGTTAATTTTTGCGTTAATTTATTAAAATTGGTAATAATCACGTCGCCGGTTAAGCGCAAACGGCTGTCCTTGCTGTTTTGGTTAATAAAATCTATATTGCGGTAAATTTGTTCAAGGTTATCATAGCCGTCGCTAAAATACTTTTTTAAAATGTTTTTAGCGGTTTCATAACCAACCTCTAACATATTATCAATGCGGTCTTGTTGAAAGACAAACGATTGTCTTAATGAGGTTTCGGTTGGGAAGGTTATTTTAATTATTTTATTATCAAAATCTGTGCTTTCAAATTTATAGCAAATATCATCAAAATATATGCAGATGATATAATCAATCTCACGGTCTAAAAGCGGAAAAACGGGGATGTTGTCAACCGTTGCTCCGTCAAAATATCCCGCCCCGTCAACTTGAACTGAACGATTACAAACGGGCAGGGCAACGGCAGCTTTTAAATACAGCGGTATGTTGTCTTTATCTACCTTAGATAAATCTTTATATACGATGTTTTTGGTGCTTAACTCAAGCAAAGAACAATAAAATTCAGAAGATATTGAATCGTTAGGGTCATAAAGACCGATAATATCTTGTTGCAAAATATCGCTTCTGAGAAATTGGGATAAACCCATTTTTTTGCCGTCGCTGCAAAGCTTACTCCACATTTGCTTTGCCCGCTCAAGCTTGTTTGTCATATAGGCGTAACCGTTGAGAGTACCTACGGAAGCGCAAGATACGTATTTAATTTCTTCAGGCG
>JAZQSG010000310.1:0-2692 GCA_045630025.1 Acutalibacteraceae bacterium | reverse complement strand
TGTGTTGTGGGTGATGATGACCAAAGCATTTACCGTTTTCGCGGTGCAACCATTGAAAACATATTAAACTTTGAAAAAGAGTATAAAGATGCCCGCGTTATCCGCCTTGAACAAAACTACCGTTCAACTCAAATAATACTTGATGCGGCCAACGCGGTTATTGCCAACAATCTTGGCAGAAAAGGAAAAAATCTTTGGACGGCAAAGGATGGCGGCAGCCGCATAACCTGGTATTCTGCAAACGATGAGCAGGGTGAAGCCCGATTTATAGCCGATACCATTGCCGAAAATATGATTAATGGCAGAAAAGCAAGCGATCACGCTGTGCTTTACCGAATGAACGCCCAATCTAACGCAATAGAAAACGTGTTGATGCGCTCCGGTATCAGCTATCGCGTTGTTGGCGGAATGAAGTTCTTTGACCGTAAAGAAATTCGCGACGTTATAGCATACCTTAGCGTTATAAACAACCCTCACGACGGCGTTGCGCTAAAAAGAATAGTCAACGAGCCCAAAAGGGGAATAGGCGATACAACTATTAATAACGTTGCATCCATCGCCGAGCAAACACAGCTTTCAATGCTTGAGGTTATGTCGCGCGCCAATCAATTTGACGCCCTTTCCCGTGCCGCGGGCAAGCTTATCGCTTTTTATGAAATGATAGACGACTTTATAGCTAAAAAAGATACTATGCCCTTGCACGAATTGCTTGAATACGTGCTGGATAAAACGGGCTATGTTGCGGCATTACAGCTTGAAGGGGAAGAAGAGCAAGACAGAATTGATAACGTAAACGAGTTTTCATCCAATATTGTGCAGTATGAAAAAGAGCATGAAGAGGATGCTGCTACCTTGGCAGGATTTTTGGAAGAGCTGGCACTTATCACCGATTTAGATACGGCAGACGATAACGACGACCGCGTTATGCTTATGACAATGCACACCGCCAAAGGTCTTGAGTTCCCCGTAGTGTTTATTGCAGGCGTTGAGGAGGGAATTTTCCCCGGAAATCAGTCGATAAACGGCACCCCTGAAGATATTGAGGAGGAGCGCCGTCTTGCCTACGTTGGCATTACCCGAGCTAAAGAAGAACTTAACGTGTCAACTGCGTCAACGCGAATGCTTTTTGGCCGCACGGAAAGATGCCGCCCAAGTCGCTTTTTAGGAGAAATCCCCAACAAGCTAATTAAGCACACCGTTCAGCCCGCGGCCTTTTCAGGTTTTGGCGGATATGGCGGATACAACGGCTACCACAAGGGTGGCGACGACTTTGACGCTCTGCCCTTTGATAACGATTACGGCAGCCGCAGAAAGGCCGACAGAAGCTCGTTTGCAGATATGAGCCAGCGCTCTTCATTAAGCAGCAAGCCCACCTCTGCCGTATCATCGTCAACCGTTAAGGTAGGTCAGCGAGTAAGGCATAAAGCTTTTGGCGACGGTATGGTTGTTCGTGTTGTGGCTATGGGCAACGATTCATTGCTTGAAATTGCCTTTGACCGTGTGGGCACTAAAAAAATAATGCAAAACTTCGCAAAACTCGAAATTTTATAATAAATAAAACCGCTTTTGTTCACTCAAAGGCGGTTTTTTCATATATTGATATTGAAGTAAAGCTTCGAAATTAATATAGGAGGAACTGTCTATGGCAGATTCAAGACGAACTATGGTTGCGTCGGGTGATTTTCGCGAGGCGGTTTGTATTGACGGCGGCAGAGTGTACGACTCTTGCTGTGCCCGTGACTGTCTTGAAGATTTAAGGGTTTATTTTTCACCTGAAAACCAAGCATTGGTAGATAGTGCAACCAATATAAGATGCAGGGGAGCAGAGGTCAGCAACGTATTTATCGACCTTGAGCCCGTAAATCTTAACAAGGGCTTTTACAGCTGCGACATAACCTTTTATTTTCTTGTTACATTTGTTGTAACACCCTCGGACGGAACTGCTCCCACAGAAATACAGGGCATAGCAACCTTTAATAAGCGCGTTATTCTTTACGGCAGCGAAGGCAACGTGCGAACCTTCTCAAACCTTGATACGGGAGCAGGCGGATGTGTGCCGTCAGAGCTTAATACATTGCCTCGTTGTGTTGTTCAATCGGTAGATCCCGTAACCTTGGGCTGCCGCTTTATTGAAGTAACCGATAACAGCGAGGTTGCAATGATACCTCAATGTGTGCTTGATATTATCGGCGGAGATATTGGCGTTCCTGCCGCAGACGGAAAGATTGCGCTGGTTACTTTGGGATTGTTTAGCGTTGTTCAGCTTATTCGAAACGTGCAAATGCTTATTCCTATCTACGATTTTTGCATTCCCGAGCAAAAATGCTCTGCGGTGAACGACAATCCTTGCGAAATCTTCAGCCGATTGGAATTCCCAACCGATGATTTCTTTCCGCCTCGAGCAGAAAATATAGGCGACGATGGCTGCAACGGTGGCGAATAATTAATTAAAACGGTGCAATTACCATAAAATTGCACCGTTTTTTGGCTTATAAAACTTGAATTATTATAATACATATAGTATAATAAATAAATTATAATGGATAATTGTATATTAAAATCAATATAAACTGTTTAGCATTTACCCGAAAGGATTCTTTTATGGAAAATATTAAAATTATGCCTATGTTAATAATGAGGGGCGTTGTGGTGTTTCCCGACGCTACCGTTCACTTTGACGTGGGCAGAAAAA
>JAZQSG010000309.1:0-2203 GCA_045630025.1 Acutalibacteraceae bacterium | reverse complement strand
TGTTTCGACTAACCATAACCATTATAACATATAACTATTTTTAAAGGTGGCAAATACTATGGGCAAAAACACAAAGGTGGCCTTTATCGGCTGCGGCAATATGGGCGGTGCTTTGGCAAAGTCTGCAGCACAAAGCGGTTGCACCCTTATGTTTGCAGATGCAGACAAAGCAAAAGCGTCGGCATTGGCTGATGCTTTGGGTGGCAAAACCTATACCAACCTTGATTGTGCAGCCCAAGCTGAATATATATTTATGGCAGTAAAGCCACAAATTATCGCCGCGGTTTTAGCAGAAATGGCGCCTGTGCTTTTGTCTCGCAGCACCCCCTTCGTTATAGTTTCTATGGCTGCAGGCGTTGAAATTGCCACAATAATCAAGCACGTCGGCGGTCAGGTGCCCACCATCCGCATTATGCCAAACACACCCGCATCGGTTGGCAGCGGAGTAATCCTTTACTGCACAAGGGGCACAACCGACGAGCAAACGGCAGAGTTTTGCCGCCTTATGCAAAGTGCCGGCTTGTTAGACCCACTGCCCGAAGAGCTTATTGATGCAGGCAGCGCCCTTTCCGGCTGTGGCCCCGCATTTGTTTATCAGTTTATCGAGGCGTTGGCGGCCGCCGCAGAGGGCTGCGGTTTGCCAAAAGAAAAGGCCCTGCTGTATGCCGAGCACACCGTTGCAGGCGCAGCTCGCCTTGCCATACAAAGCGGCGAGCAGCCCGACAAGCTCAGAGCTGCCGTCTGTTCTCCCGGCGGAAGCACTATCGAGGGCGTTCGCGTCTTTGAAAATCAAGGCCTTGCTCAGCTTGTGGGCAATGCCGTAACCGCCTCTTATAACCGAACGAAAGAATTAGGAAAGTGATAATATGAGAGTAGTAGTAAAAGTTGGCACATCCACCTTGGCTCATTCAACGGGATGCCTTAATATCCGCCAGGTTGAGATGCTGTGCAAGGTGCTTAGCGACCTTAAAAACGCAGGCCACGAGATAATATTGGTTTCATCGGGCGCAATAGGTATGGGCATCGGCAAACTGCCTATCCAGGGTCGCCCCAACGATATGCCCACAAAGCAGGCCGCAGCGGCAGTGGGACAGTGCGAGCTGATGTATACCTACGACAAGCTTTTTACCGAATACAACCACGTTGTTGCACAAATTTTGCTTACAGGCGACGACCTTGACCATAGCGACCGCAAGCAAAACTTTGAAAACACCCTTTACCGTTTGCTGGAGCTGGGCGCACTGCCTATTATTAACGAAAACGATACCGTTGCCACCCAAGAAATTGCGGTGGGCGATAACGATACCCTTGCAGCCATAGTAACCGTTTGTGCCAAGGCAGATTTGCTTGTGCTGCTCAGCGATATTGACGGCTTGTATACCGCCGATCCCCACACCGATAAAAACGCTCGGCTTATCTCTCTTGTTAAAAAGGTAGATGAAGAGCTTTACTCATTGGCAGGCCACTCGGGCAAAATGGGCACTGGCGGAATGACAACCAAGCTTCGCGCCGCCTCTATCGTTACTGCAGAAGGCGTAGATATGGTTATCACCAACGGTGCAAGGCCTGAAGCTTTGTACGATATTATCGATGGCAAATCGGTAGGCACACGCTTTGTAGGGGGCAAATAATTATGAGAACAACCGACAGCATACTGTCTGCCGCCAAACAGGCCAAAAGCATACCCGTTTTGCTTTCAACCCAACAAAAGCAGGCAGCCCTTGAGCAGATGGCTTTGCATCTTATAAAGGGCACCGATGATATACTTGAGGCAAACGCTGCCGATATGCTTGCCGCCAAGGGCAAAATCAGCGACGTAATGCTTGACCGCCTTAAGCTTGATGAAAAGCGAATTGCCGCAATGGCAGAGGGTATTCGCCAGGTAGCTGCATTGCCCGACCCCGTTGGCAGGGTGCTTGATAGGGTAACCCACCCCAACGGCATGGTTATAGAAAAAACAGCCGTTCCCATGGGCGTTATTGCCATCATTTACGAAAGCCGCCCCAACGTTACCTCTGATGCAGCCGCCCTTGCTTTGATGAGCGGCAGCGTGTGCGTTTTACGTTGCGGCAGTGACTCTCACCGTTCTTGCAGTGCCGTTGTTAAGTGGCTTAAAAAGGGCCTTGAGGCCGCAAATATTAACCAAGAGGTAATAAACCTGCTTGACGATACCTCTCGCGAGGGGGCCAATCGCCTTATGACG
>JAZQSG010000308.1:0-3163 GCA_045630025.1 Acutalibacteraceae bacterium | reverse complement strand
GGGGGTTAAAAAATGAGAGTACGCAAACAACCTTTAGGAACAAGCAACATAACTGGCAAAAAAATTGAAGAAGTTAGAAAACAACGCGGATATAAACAAAAATACATTGTTGAAAAGTTAAAAATTCGCGGAATTGATATGACTGTTTCATCCTTATCAAAAATTGAGGGCCAAATACGCCAAATTAACGACTACGAATTAGCAGCTATTGCAGATATATTAGAAATCCCTGTTGCAGAACTTTTGCTTGGTTAATAAAACACCGCTAAGGACAAACCTTAGCGGTGTTTTTCTATTCAGTATCTGAAACATCAGGTTCAAGCCCTATCCCCTGCGGTTGTACGAACGGTATGCCGAAATATCGGCAGAACCCTTTTGTTGTAAGTTCTGCAAAGGTTTGCATTCTAACGTGAAAAAGAGTGGCGTCATCTACGTTATCGTGAAAAACTATTTCATCATAAACGCAAGGCGCTGTTGTGTATCTTATCTCATATAAGCTTCTGTTTTGGTTAACGTACACAGGATTAGGATATATCTGCGGTCTGAAAAATCTAATATCTTCTGCACAGTCATATGCTTTGTTGCTTTCTACTGCATTATATACCAGCAAAACCGAGTACCTTGTTAATCCGTTAAAAGCGTTTGTGTGGCAGGCATAGTGAATATCCGGCTTCCAAACGTTACTTTCTGCAGTAGCTTGTTGAAAGGTCTGGTTAAAATTTCGCTTATATTCTATGCCGCACGCATCAAAATATCGTTGCAAAATATCTGCGTAAAGCTGACAGTGATTTTTCTCTGTATCCCCATATTCGCACAAATTAGATTGCTGAACACTTGGTGATATATATACTTTCGGCATCGTATCGCCCCCTTGAATAAAATATGCTTCAATTTTAGTTTTGATTACTTGTTTTTTTATTTATAATATGTTATAATTTTCAAACAGAATGGAGGTAAACAAATGAAAAGAATTTTATCAGTTTTACTCGTTGCTTTAATTTGCCTTTTGATGGCATCTTGCGGCGCTGATGGCGATCAAGCTTCAACCGTTTCAAAAGGTGGCAACGGCACATCTTCAACCACATCTTCAGGAGGAAGCAATGATATGACTTCTAGCAAAGAACCCGAGGTTGACACCAGATATCGTGCAACCAGAACCGAAAAACCCGAGGGCTTTAAATATAAAGAAGCCAAAATTCTTGTTATGGGCGACTCTATCACCGCAGGTGACGGTACACCCAGCGGTTACAGATACAGCTTATTCGAACAGTTGTATGCTTCGGGCGCTAAGTTCCAATTTGTTGGACCCAAACAAACCTTAAGCGACTCTAGATTGATTGAAAAATACAGCTACCACTGCTCAACCGGCGGTTGGAAAATTCAAAACCTTATCGATATGGCTAACAGCATATCGAAATATGAATTTGATATTGTTGTTATTTTGATTGGCCGTAACGATTCTGACAACTTAAACGGCATTGATGAAAGATACAAGCAGATGCTTGATAAAATTTTTGAAATCAATCCCAATGCCAGCGTATACTGCGGTGAGGTTATTCCTAAGCGTGGCAGTTCCATTTCAAGCGATCTTATTAACGTAATGCTCAATAAAAAGCTTCCCAAGATCTGCGAAGAATACACCAAAAATGGCAAAAAGACTACCCTCGTTAAAATGAACGAAGTTGAATGGCCCTATGATTACTTTGGCGATGCAGTTCACCCCAACGAAAAAGGCAACGAGCAAATTGCAAATCTTTTCTGGGACGCTATTCTTGATGAAGTTTTGATGATTAACGACGAAGGCGACAGCAAATACGTTGAGCCGGTACACGTAAACAGCGTTTCTATCAGCGCCACCACTCTTACCCTTGAAGAAGGCGTTGCAAAAACATTGACCGCTACCGTAAAGCCCGAAAACGCAGAGGTTAAGAACATATTGTGGTCATCATCAAACACTAAAGTTGCTACCGTTGATGCATACGGAAAAGTAAAAGCAATTGCACCCGGTGAGGCCACTATAACCGCCAAATCACTTGATAAGAACATTACCGCAACCTGCAAGCTGACCGTTAAAAAGTCATCCGAGCCCGCAGCAACCAACGTGTTTACAAGCACCTTCAACGTAAAGACCGATTGGGCAGGCAGCACAGACTTTATAACCGACAGCGGCTTTGCTACCGGTTGGTCGACTTGCAACAGCAATCCATCAATTACATCTGCAAATGCAATAAATGCCGGCAACAACTTTAAGCTCAACTTCAACTACAGAGTTTCCGGCAACGTAGATTCTAACAGCACCACCTTGGGTGGCTATTCTAAGATAGCATACGGCGGTTACGAAATTAGAATTTACAACTGTGTAAGAACGATAGAACTGCTTATTAACGGAACTTCCGCAGGTAAGTACAAAACTACTGCTCCTTCACAAGAAAAGAACGCATACACCTTAAAGGTGCTTAATGGCAAGGCAATTCTTTCAATGAACGGTGAAGAAATAATTACTACCAATGCTTCTGCCACCAGCGGCGATAAAAAGTTGGTTGCATCTATTAACGACTCACCTCGTTGCTGCAACTTCTCTTCTATTACAATCAGCAAATATTAATATTTAACAAAAAGACCGTATTGAAATCAACACGGTCTTTTTTTATTTGGATTGATTAATATCGTTAATATCGTAAGGTGTGGTTTGGTAAACAAAGTAATTTAACCAGTTGGTATAAAGCAGATTGGCATGTGATTTCCAAGTAACCAAAGGAGCATTGGAAGGATCATCATTTTGATAATAGTTTTTGGGAACCTTAATATCCATACCTGCGTTTATATCGCGAACGTACTCGTTATTAAGTGTAAGGGCATCATATTCAGAATGGCCGGTTACAAAAATCTGCTTGCCGCCATCTGTGGAAACAATGTATACGCCCGCTTCCTCTGAGGATGCAAGAATTTTAAGAGCAGGAACCTTTTCAACGTCTTCCCTTTTAATTGCAGTGTGGCGTGAATGAGGCACCATAAACACATCGTCAAAGCCGCGAAGCAAAATAGACTGCTTATAATCAGCGGTATGAGGAAAGATGCCAAACATTTTTTCGGGGAGGTCATACTTATCAACACCGTAGTGGTAATAAAGACCTGCCTGAGCTCCCCAACAGATATGGAAGGT
>JAZQSG010000307.1:0-15470 GCA_045630025.1 Acutalibacteraceae bacterium | reverse complement strand
TGGGTTCGAGTCCCACCACCGGCACCAGAAAAGAACCCACATTTGTCTACGACAAGTCTCCGTTCTTTTCAACTAAGTGTGCCTTACGGCACGTGAAGCGACGCTGCGCATCGTGAAGTTGCTATGCAGTGAAGTTTGCTTCGCAAGTGTTTTGGCACACTGAACTTCACATTGTGTGACACACAATACTTCACAGCGGCATTGCCGCTGCTTCACTTGGCAGAGCCAAACTTCACTAAAATATTGCTAATTAACCGCGTTTATGATACAATATACTTGAATTGGAGGTGTCGCTATGTTAGAAAGTAAATTGCGTACTCAATCTATGGATTTTGCAGTATCTATTATCAACCTTGTAAAATCTTTGAAGGAAAAACGGGAATCCATTATTTCTAACCAAATCGGCAGAAGTGGCACTTCCATCGGTGCAAATATCCGTGAAGCACAATATGCTCACGGCAAAGCAGACTTCGTTGCCAAACTTCACATTGCTCTCAAAGAAGCAAATGAAACCGGATATTGGTTAGAGCTGCTATTCAAAACGAATTATATAACCGAAGAAGATTATAAATCCCTTGACTCCGCTTGCACAAGCATTCGTGTTATGCTTATCTCCTCAATCAACACCGCAAAGGAGGATGTAAATTGAAAAAAATAACGGCTCTTATAATTTGCGCAATTCTTTTGTTTTCCGCCGTGGGCTGTGATTTTAATAATATTGATAAAGAATCAAAAATTTACAGCTCAACCGTGCACAAACTATTAGAAGCATTGGATGATAAGGATGTTAATGCCGTTTACAATCTTTTTTCTCCATTCGTTCAAGACAATTGCAAAAATTTAAAAGATAAAATTAAACAGCTGACGTCAATTTATGGCGAAAGCACAGAAAAAATCGGTGATATTTCCTGCCTGGCAGGAGATGGTTACCATAGCAACGGAAAGGTGCGAAAAAGCGCACGAAACACGTTTCCTGTTTTTTCTGACGGCAAATATTACTGGCTCTATCTTGATTTAACGTACGAAAACACCTTTGACAAAAGCGAAGTAGGCATTACACAGCTTGATTTTTACACAGCCGATTTCTATTACGATGTTTGGTCAAACGAGAGCAAGCTTGAAGAAAAATTGGGGCTAAATATTTATAGCAAAACAATTGACGGCTATAACGTTATCTCAATAAACAATTACCCCTATAATTACTCTCCTACGGAAGAGCTCAGTCTTGAAGAAGCAAAATCCTTTTTTAAATCCTCCACGTCTATGAGTGAATTTACAGACCGCTTTGGAGAAGCTGCCGCGAGCGTCCGCTTTGGCTTTGGCTACGTATATTCTTTGCCCGATGAAGAGGGTGAAAATCGCTATTTATACGTTGCTTTCATGGGTGACAGCATAATCTATTGTGATGTTCTGAGCGACTTCGCTTACATCCAAGAGGTTTGGAAAGAGAAATCATCCGACAACTAAACCCCTAAACTTATAAAAAAATCATCCAACCTTTGGTTGGATGATTTTGTGCTTATTTAAGGTCTTTGCGGCTGAATTTAAGAGTGCCGTGGGCAAGCAACGCGGCGGTTCCCAAAACGGGTGGCAAGACGTAATACCAAACGTCTTTGTTTTCATATGCCTCGCCCAAGCCAATGGTGGCAGAGCTGTTAAACACATTTATGCGCTGAATAAAATTAAGCACGTCAACAAAGTTTTCTTTGCCCGCTTCCATGCTAAGCACCGTTATTACAATCTGCAAGATGCCTGCAATCATTGTGCAGCCAAAAACAACGGCTATATACATTACAATTACCATGCCTATGTTTTTCATTGTTGCGCACATCCAGCTTACCAAAGCTGCGGTAAAAACATAAACCAACAGCTCAAACAGCAGTGACAGCAAAAGATACCACAAATCCTCTATAACAAATGGGGTTGCTTGATATTCAAAAAAGATTAAGCTTATGCCCAAGGTTAAAAGGGCGTGGGCCAGCATTACGCCAAACAACGCGGTAAAGCAGACGGTGAACATAGATGAAAAGATTGACGCACGAGAGTGACCGCTTATGATTTTGTTGCGAACGGTGCCCGAACCAAAATCCTTCCAAAGAATTACGCCGATAAGCAGGGGTGCTATAAGCCCTAAGTTGTTACCGAACGAGAAGCTGCTGAAAAACTGGCCTTTGGCGGTAACGTAGCCCCTCAGCATCTCTTTCGTCATTTCGTCAATTTCACCTGCGGCGCCAATAACAGCCACGTAAAGCAAGGGAGTTGCGGCAGCAAAAACCGCACCCAAAATGCAAACGACTAAAAAGAGCTTATCTTTTAAAACTCTTTTAAAATCTGCATTTAACAACTGAGTCATACTCTTTTACCCCCTATCGTTTCCATATAATAATCCTCAAAGCTGGTTTCGTGGCAGTTTACGCTGTTTATGGTAATGCCGGCGTTAATGACGGCAAGCAAAATCTTGTTTAAATCTGCCTCGCCCACAAACCGAACGCCGCCCGGGATGTAGGATATAGCACCTGCGGGCAAAAATCCGCTAAGCACAGCCCACAGGGCCTCGGGGTTATCGACGGTTATATCGGTGGATTTTGCCAACTCAAGCTGCAGCTGTTGGGCGGTTATTTCTTTTATAATATGTCCCTTTGAGATGATGCCGTATTTGGTGGCAACAAGAGACAGCTCGCTTAAAATGTGTGAGGATATTAAAAAGGTTATATTTCGCTCGCGGTTAAGTTTTAATATTAACTCGCGAATTTCTACAATTCCTGCAGGGTCAAGGCCGTTCATGGGCTCATCCAATATTAAAAATTCGGGGTCACCCATTAAAGCCATTGCAATACCAAGGCGCTGGCGCATACCCAACGAAAAGTTGCTGACGTGCTTTTTTTCGTTGATAATATAGCCCAGGCCAACCTCGTTTAAGGTTTGCTCTATTTTTTCATCCTGTGGAATGCCTAAAATCATGCACTGCATTTTAAGATTGTCGTAGGCCGACATATTTTGATAAATTGAAGGGGTTTCAACAACGGCACCCACCTTGCGGCGAGCGGCGCCTATCTCGGCCGAATCGTTGGCAACGCCAAACAGCTCAAAGCGACCTTTGTTTGGAAAAATAAGCCCCGTAATTAAGCGAATGATGGTGGTTTTACCCGAGCCGTTTTCGCCTACGAAGCCATAAATATCACCACGGCAAATGGTCATATCGGCATCATTTACTGCAAGGTGCTTTTTATACTTTTTAAAAAGCCCGTAGGTTCGCAGAACGTAATCCATAAAATCAGTCCTTTCTGTTAACAATTAAACCATAATTAATAAAATATGTCAACTTGTTCGCTCCCTTTCGTGGTTCGAATCCCTTTCAAAAAAACAAAAGCACCACCAGACGGTGATGCTTTTGCTTTGAAAGGGTTGCGCAAATTCGAAGTTGTTCTAAATTTTAACCTATGTGTTCGAACCACTACATATTATTTTCTTTCGGCTTTAAGTGATTTTATAACTTTTTTACACAAAACTAACTCACTTGTGAAATTTGAGCGTGCCCTAATTGTTTTGCCATCTATGTTCGTTTCTACGATTTTCTTGTGACGCTTTTTTAATCTTTTATAATATTTTTTAATCAAAGGAATAAAACGAACATCCTTTAATTTTTCGACAACCCAAAGATAAGGTATACCGTAATAATCTTTTTCTTCGCTAAAAAGTTCTAAAAACCATTTGTTAATCAACGATTTTTCTTTATCAGAAAGATTATCAAAATCTACAGCAGCGTGCTCGGCAGCACGTCCCATAGAATCACCATAAGTTTCAGGGAAAAAAGCATCATAAAATATTTTAAACTCTTTTGAAAGAGCATCAAAATCAAATGTCATTTTTTATTCTCCTTTGCGGTGTTTATCGAGGCGATTAAGATTCGCTTTACTTCAACACACTTGTTAATCAATTCTTTATCATTATAATATCCACTTTCTAAAAGCAGTTCTATCCAATATTCGCTTTCAGAACATTCTTTGAGTGCAATTTGTAGCTTTGCTACAAAATCTCTTTTTCCGTGAGCATAAAAAGCTTCACGAATATTAGCACCAATACTTGTTCCTGAACGTAAAAACTGATTTATCAAAGCACTTTCACATTTTGCATTTCTTAATTCTTTGCACACCTTTATAACAGTAAGTGCAAATTCTTTTAATTTTATCATTAAAGGACTTTCAGTCATAAAAAACACATCTTTCACTTTTATTATACTTTCTATAAAATAAAAAAAGCAAGGCAAAGCCTTGCAAAATACTTATTCACTATTCACTATTACTTATTACTTGCCAAAATCGACTTTTAAGAGAATAGTGAAAAGTGAAGAGTGAAGAGGTAAAAAGTAAAATCGACAAACCTCTGTCGAGACTTGTCGATTTTGGCGGAGAAGGAGGGTTTTTTCGCAGGCGCTTTGCGCCTTTGGACGAAAGTCGAAACAGTCCACCGGACTGTTTCTCTGTCGCTCACCTTCGTTCGCTCCCTTTCGTGGTTCGAATCCCTCAAAGATTCAACTACAAAACAAAACACCACCCCAAAGGATGGTGTTTTGTTTGGCGGAGAAGGAGGGATTCGAACCCTCGAACCGCGATTAACGGTTACACGATTTCCAATCGTGCGCGCTCGACCAACTACGCGACTTCTCCAAACGCTTTATTATTATACACAAGCGGTATATAAAAATCAAGTGTTTTTTTATTTTATCTGCACCTTACCAAATATAGTCCTCGTTGTGCAGGTCATTCTCTCTGCCTACAAAGCCAATCTGAGCAAAATCTTCATAATTTTCACGGATGATATAATCCATATAGCTCATCACGTATTCAGAGGCCAGCTTATAGCCCATAGCGTTAAGATGTCCGCCCATAAAATAGACTTTTCTGAAATCATCGTCCCAAATGGGGGAGTACTTGTGCATATCCATAACGTAGGTAAACTTAAACTTCTCGGCCAAATCGTAAATCACCTTTGAGTGCATAACCTTTTTATCGTCGGGCGCGTCGGTATTCCAATTATTCTTGGGTATGGTCATAAGGAAAATTCTTGCCTTGGGCTCGATTTCGTGAATTTGACCGATAATTCTGCCCATATTACCTGCAAAGGTGTCGGCGTTTTTCTCATAATCCTCGGGGTGTACGTCGGTGGCTACGTTACCGATTTCAACGCCGCGCTCGGTATCGTTTATCCCCATAGCGATGATGTATGCCTGGCACTTCTTTTCGGGGTTGCGGAAGCCGTACCACTTGTCCGCTATTTCCACGAAGGATTTGGCGGTCATACCACCGGATGAAAAGTTGTGCACAGTGATGCCTGCGGCGCGGCCGAGAAACTGGCCCCAGGAATATTCAAAATAATTGTGGTAGCCCTTGGTACCGTCGGTTTTAGACTCAAGCTGGCCCGAAGACAAGCTGTCACCGATGCAGCCCAGAGTGCGAATTATGCCGCAAAAGCCGCCGTTTACCACCTTATTATCAAGAGGATTAAATTCAGCCATCACTTTTTCTCCTTTTCAGAAATATCTTTTATCTCGGAACCGTCGGGCAGGCAGGATTTTAACACGCCGCTTTCGTGGTAAAAATATACCCTTCCGTTTAAGCAGCAGAGGTTGCCCTCTACCTTGCCTACGTCAAGCTTTTTGGGCTTGGCCTTTTCGTCGGTAATATCCTTGCTGTAAAGAACGTCGTCGAGTGTATAATAAAGTATGCCTTCAGAGGTGATGTTAAAGGCATCTACCTCAAAATAGGTTTGCTTGTTGGCGGTGTTGCCCGATGCAACCGAGCAAAGCACACCGTCTTTTTTGTAAAACATATAAGACTCGTATCTTACAAAAGAATCTACCTTTTCACCAAAAAACTGCTTAACCTGTGTGCCGTCGGTGCGGGCGGTGTAAATATATCCGTCTTTAAGATAAATCACGGCGGTGCTGGAAATCATAAAATCATCTACGTTAAGCCCGACCTTTTTGGTTTCGCCCGTTTGAAGAAAATGCTTATACAAATCGCCCTTATCGTCGGTATAAAAAACCCAGTTACCGCTAACCGATGCTTTTTTGGCGTATTCCACCACCGTGCGGTTAGAGCTGCCCTCAAAATCGCTGAATTTAACCTGACCCTCTTTGGTGCGGTAAATGATGCCCACGTCATAGGGGCACAGACTGTCGGCCGCCTTGTCGATAAAGCGGCGTTCCTCACCCAGGCAATAGAGACTGCCCTCTTCATCAATATAATAAATAAGACTGCCATCCTGCGCAACGAAAGCGCCGTTATGCAAATTTAAAAAGCTGTTGTTGGGCGCGGTTGCAGGGCGGTCATAAGGCAGCATTACAATCAGACCCAAAACAATAACGCAAAGTAATGCGAAAAGTGCCACGGGCAGGGCTGCCTTTAGCTTTAATTTTTTATCCATACCGAAACTCCTTTAAGCGTGTTTCAAGTTTTACACTTTTACTGTATATATTTTAAAACAATCACAATCTTTTGTCAATTATACTATTCCATTCTTATTAAAAATGTGTTAAAATAAAAGAAAAGTGCTTGTCATTTTTCTTTTTTAGCTATTTTTTCTCCAAAGGTGGTCTTTTTTATGAAATACGTTGTTGTTCTTTGTGACGGTATGGCCGATACGCCCGTAAAGGAATTGGGCAATAAAACTCCTATGGAGCTTGCTCAAAAGCCCCATATGGATGCTCTTGCTCCCCTTTCTTCCGTGGGTATGGTGCGCACCGTTGACGACGGGCTTTCACCCGGCAGTGACGTTGCAAACCTTTCGGTTATGGGCTTTGACCCCCTGGTGTGCTACACGGGTCGCTCACCCCTTGAGGCAGCAAGCATTGGCATTGATATGGCCGACGATGACGTAGCCATTCGCTGCAACCTTGTAACCCTCTCTGACGAGGCCGATTACAGCGACAAAACCATGATAGATTATTGCGCCGACGACATCTCAACCAAAGAGGCAGACGAGATTATTAAAACCCTGCAAGCAGAGCTTGGTGGCGGCGAGTTTGATTTTTACACCGGTGTCAGCTACCGCCATTGCCTTATTTGGCACGGCGGCAGGTGCAAGGGCTACACCCTTACCCCTCCCCACGATATTTCGGGTCAACCCATAAAGAACTATCTTGAGGGTCACCTTGAGTCGGGGCTTATTGAGCTGATGAAAAAATCGGTTGATATACTGCGTGACCATCCCGTTAACAAGGCCCGCATTGCCGCCGGCAGACGCCCCGCCACCTCGGCTTGGTTTTGGGGTCAGGGCAGCCGACCCGGCCTTGACGATTTTGAGGCCGCCCACGGCATAAAAGGCGCCGTTGTATCGGCCGTTGACCTTATTAAAGGCATTGGCAAATGCGCTAATATGCAGGTTATTGAGGTTGAGGGCGCAACGGGCTACATCGACACCAATTTTGAGGGCAAGGCCAAGGCCGCCATTGAAGCCCTTAAAAGCTGCGACTACGTTTACGTTCACCTTGAAGCTCCCGACGAGTGCGGTCACCGCCGCGAAGCCGAAAACAAGGTTAAGGCCATTGAGCTTATTGACAGCAAGGTGGTTAAGCCCTTGCTTGACAGCTTGGCAGGTCAAGACTTTAAGATGTTAATTTTGCCCGACCATCCCACACCCATTGCCACCGCCACCCATTCAAGAGAGCCCGTGCCCTTCCTGCTTTACGACAGCACCGAAGAGCAAGAGGGCGTGGGTTCCTTCACCGAAAAGAGCGCCCTTTCAACCGGCTTGTTTGTAGAGCGCGGCCCCATGCTTATTAAAATGATGATTGATTAAGGTGATGCAAATGGATAATCTAACCGCCAATCAGCAAAAGGTTTATGACTTTTTGCTTTCTCGGTCGGCCTCGGGTTTGCCGCCCACGGTCAGAGAAATCTGCGCCGCCACCGATATTCGCTCCACATCCACCGTTTTTGCGGTGTTAACCGCGCTGGAAAGCAAGGGGCTTATATCTCGTGACGAAGGGGCATCCCGCGCCATTAGGGTTGAGATGATTACCCCCCACGTTGACGTGCCGCTGGTGGGCACCGTTACCGCCGGCGCGCCCATTCTTGCCACCGAAAACGTTGAGCAATATATTCCCCTTTCTGCTGACGTGGCCAGGGGCAGAGATTTATTTGCCCTGCGGGTTAAAGGTATGTCGATGATGAACGCAGGCATTCTTGACGGTGATATAGTTTACGCCCACCGCACCCCCTACGCCGAGGACGGCGATATAGTTGTGGCCCTTATTGATGACGAGGCCACCGTTAAACGGCTTAGCCACAACGCCAACGGGCAGGTTGAGCTGTTGCCCGAAAACGAGGCCTTTGAACCCATAATTCCCGACGAGGTATCAATTTTGGGCAAGGTTGTGGCATCCTTCAGACAATACTAAATATGCAAACAAAAAAAGGTTGACCGAACAAACGCTCTGTCAACCTTTTAATTTATTATTAGGTTTCGCTGGTCATCAAAATGCTCCAGTAGGTGATGCCGTCAAACTCAAAGTAGCCAACGGCTATCTGCTGATACGACTGGGCTCCGCTGCCGCGAACACCCAGCGCCTCGGCACATTCATCATCCTCAATAAAGGCCTGATATACCTGCTCGGCTGTGTATTCGCCCCAGATATGCACCTCTTTAGATGCTCTTGACCATATATTAAAGTTGGTGAATATATCTTCCTCGGCGGCAACGCGCTTGCCCTCGTCGTCGGTGACCATACGCTCGTCATCCATCTTTTTCTTGCCGTAGTTTACCATATCAACCGCCTCTTCAAAGGCACGCTGATTGGCTGCCGCCTGCAAAGAGCGGCTGTCGGATGCGGTGGCCTCATATCCGTTTTTAACACGGGCGGCGTTGATAAGCTCAACAACCTTTTTGGATTTTTCCGCATCACCCGAGCCATAGGTGACGATAACGGTACAATTACGTTTAAAGCCCCCATCGTTGGTGCGAAGGGTTACGGTTACAGCGCCCGGCTTTTTACCCAAAATCTTACCGTCTTTATCAACGGTGGCTATGTCGGTATTTGAACTTACATAGTATGCCGATTTATCGTATGCCGTGGCTGGCTTTACGGTATATTCAATTTGGCCTGTTTTGCCCACGGGAATTATTATTACCTTTTCTTTCAAGGTAACGCTGATAACGCGGGGCTTGCCTGCGGGAATGTCGGGCTGTACCTTTTTGGACTCTTCACCAATCTTATCTAATTTATAGTTAAGGTTGATTTTTTTACCCGATTCGCCCGCTTCTTCCTCTTTAAATACATCGGTGATTTTGGGAAAGGTAACCTCACCGCACGCAGAGCACAGGCAGAGTATAACCAACGCCGAAAGCATTGCAACAAACTTTTTCATCATTTCACCTCTTAACCAAGGGATGGGTTGTAAAAGGCGGATCGGTGAGATGATCACCGACCCGCCTAATCAATTTAGAACATTAGGTGGTTGCAGCAAGGATGTACCAGTAGGTGACGTCATTAAATACGAAATAACCGATAGCGATGTTGTCGTAGCTTACGTTAGCATCGCCCATGATGCCCAAAGACTTAGCATTGGCCTCGCTCTTAACAAGAGCATCGTATGCCTTTTTAGTGTCTTTTGAGTAGTCGCCCCATACGCAGAGCTCGATGTTCTGACGAACGAAGATGCCGTAATCTGCATAGATGGTAGAGGTCTTGTCGGTACGCTCTTTATCCATTGCCTTCTTCTTGTTGTTAACCATATCAACGGCCTCTTCAAGTGCACGCTGGTTAGCAGCAGCATTAAGAGCTTCGTCGTTTGCAGTCAGAGGAGCAAGCTTGTTCTCTTCATCGCGGTCCTTGTTGTTTGCTTCACGGCCCTTGTTGATGAGATCGAGCATCTCTTTTGCCTTGTCTTTATTGCCGCCGTTCTGGTAAACGATAACGGTTACAATACGCTTAAAGCTTTGGTCATTGGTGCGAACGATAATTTCGGTAGAACCGCAGCCAACACCCAAAACGTTACCGTCTTTATCAACCTTAGCGATAGCGGTGTTTGAACTTTCGTACCAAACGCTCTTATCGTATGCGGTTTCGGGCAATATGCTGTAAGTGATTTTGCTCTTGGTGCCGAGCTGCAAAGGAATAACCTTTTGATCAACACTGATGCTGATTACGTGGGGTTTGCCTTCGGGAATTTCGGTCTTAACCTGCTTGGATTCTGCACCGATCTTCTCGAAGTTAACGGTCAAATCAATCTTTTTGCCGCTGGTTTTAATAGGAGCACCTGCGCTTGCGGGGGCTTCTTCCTCGCCGCAGCCAACCATTACGCCAAAAGCCATCATGACAACCAAAATCAACGCAATAATTTTTTTCATAATAACTTACCTCCATGTCGCTGCCGTAGCGACTAAAATTAACATTATAATTTGCTCTCAACGGCATTTCTGCTTAACTAACAGTAGAGAGCTGAACCGCCGCTTGACCACATAAATATTTATATGCGGCTTACCCGCGACTGTTCACATGCTAATTTTAATACATATTGAAAAAATAATCAAGTGTATTCTTTTAATTTTATACATTTTCATTAAAAAAATTTACGCTTTTATGCGATTTGCATAAAAATAACTCCCTTTCTGCCCCCTAAGGCGCTTTGTTACGTTTTTTATTGAAGGGAAATTTTCGCTCCCATTGGTTGCGAAAACACGAAAAATCGACGAGTTGTGGCTGTTGTCGGCAAAAAGCGGTTTACAGATGAATTTTTGTTTGTACGGTATGCATAAAATGTGTATACCTTTTTTAACACATTTGATAATTCTTTGTCAGTTTTGTTAATTTTGGCGTCTGTATTTTATCGTTTTGTAAAATTTTTATAGATGCAACACAACTTTATTGACAATCTATACAAAATCGAGTAATATAGACTGTGTATCGTTATACTATATATTTAGCTAAATATCGGGAGGGGTAAGCGTGCAAAAGTTAACCGATGAGCAGCTGTGTTCAATGGCTCAATCGGGCGACACCCACGCCCGCGACCTTCTTGTAGCACGATACATCTCTTTCGTCGGTGCCCGTGCCGCCGCCTACGCCCCCGTTTCCATTACCGTCGACCGCGACGATTACGGTCAAGAGGGGTTTATCGGCTTGGTAAGCGCCATCGACAGCTTTGACCCTTCCTACGGTGCATCCTTTCGCACCTTTGCGGCACTTAACATCGACCGCCGAATTACCGACGCAGTGCGCTCAACCTTGCGCAAAAGCCGAGTGCCCGACAGTGCAAAGGTAGCCGACGGCAGCGAGATTGCCGCTGCAGACAACACCGAGCAAACCGCCCTTATGCGCGACACCTTGCGACGCATTTTTGCCGAGCTTGAAATGCGCACCTCACCTATGGAGCGGCAGGCGTTGGCTATGATAATGAACGGTTACACCTATGGCGAGGCAGCCAAAAGGTTGAACTGCTCTGCCAAAGCGGTAGAAAACGCCCTTACCCGCGTTCGCCGCAAGCTTAATCATTACAAATAACCTCCGGGTAGCTTAACCAGCAAAGCGTTGCTCCTGACAAAGACGGCGGTGCAAATCCGTCCCCGAGGTAAAATTAATATTTCAAGCGAGGTAAACACAATGTTTGAAGACAAGACCCTTACATGCAAAGAATGCGGTAATGAATTCGTTTTTACCGCCGGTGAGCAAGAGTTTTATGCAGAGAAAGGCTTTGAAAACGAGCCCCAGCGCTGCAAGGCTTGCCGTGATGCAAGAAAGAATGCAGGCAGAGGCCCCAGAGAGTATTTTGTAGGCGTATGCGCTAACTGCGGCGGCGAGGCAAAGGTTCCCTTCCAGCCCAGCGGCGATCGTCCCATCTACTGCAGCAACTGCTTCAACACCATTAAAGAACAGGCCGAATAATTAGCAATATTAATTTTTTAACTATGTTCGCTTTGTAAGTAAGGCCATTGTTATAAATATTGATATGCTCGCGGGGTGCATCTTCAGGGGATGCGCCCCGCGTTTCGTTTTGGGCAAATAAAAAAAGAGCATATCTGCTCTTTTTATCCTTTTATTAATTATTCGTTGCTGCCAATCAGCTTAAAGCAGGCGGCTCGCTCTTCCCCCGAGGTGGTGCGAAACCGGCCGCAGGGCTCAAAGCCGCAATACTCCAGGCCTTTGCTGAGGCGCTCCTCTTTGGGGTGGGCGCCGCTGCGGATAACCTCTACCCCGTTTTCGGCACATCGGTTAACGCAAAAATCTACGATAGCGTTCATCACCTCTGCAAGGTCGGCGCTTTGGCTGACCGACAGACGGTGCAAAACGGCGTATTCACCTGCAGGCCAGCTGCAGCCACCCCCTGCCCGATAGGGTGTATCCCCCGAAAAATCAAGCACAAAAGCGGCAACAACCCTGTCGGCCTCTACAGTGTAGCAAATGCCGTCGTCTATATCGCGGAAAACGTCGTCAAAATCGGGATGACCGTCGCTCCACTTGTCAATAAGCGCACTTCTATAACCCGCACGAGCTTGCTCGTGCAGTTCATAGACGGCTTCTGCCTGTGAATATGACGCTTCCCTTACCATCATTTTTATCACCTTGTTTATATTTTACCCATCTGAGAAGATTTTTTCAAGGTCGGATATGCATTCGGTTGAATTTTCGTGAAAGTTGTGGTAAAATCACCATCATAATATGTGAAAGAGGTTACAATATGGCAACACTTAATATTGTTATGATGCAGCCCCAAATTGCCCCCAACGCAGGCAACGTTGCCCGCACCTGCGCTGTAACCGGCGCCCGTCTGCATCTGGTTGGCCCCATGGGCTTTGTGCCCGACGATGCCAAGCTTAAAAGAGCAGGCCTTGATTATTGGCATTTGCTTGATATTACCTATTATAAAGATAACGACGAATTTTTTGAAAAAAACAAGGGCGGTAGCTTCTTTTTCTTTACCTCAAAGGGCACCCACGCCCACTCTGACGCCACCTATCCCGACGGATGCTTTATCATCTTTGGCTCAGAAACCAAAGGTCTGCCCGAAGAGCTGCTGCACGACCACCCCGAAAGCAGCGTGCGCATTCCCATGAGGGGCGAGGCAAGGTGCCTTAACCTGTCAAACGCCATAGCAATAGCCACCTACGAGGTGCTGCGCCAGTGGGGTTATCCCAACCTTGAAAACCAGGGCAAATTGACCATGTTTGATTGGTAATTTACAAAATTTGGCAATATACTATATTTATTGCCTAATTGTGTCGATTTTGTTACCCAACCACTATAAATAGTTTCTAAATTGTAACTTTTATTTTGTAAAAAGCCCTTTACAAACCTTCTTTTAGGGGTATATACTATTAGTATAAACCACCGAAGAAAGGAAGGCGAGCCGAATATGAAATTTTACAAAGCTCTGCCCCTTTTGTCGGTGTTTTTTGCTGTTGTTTTGTCTTTGGCGGGTATTGGCATTTTGGGCACCCCAAAAGCCGCGCCCACCATTGAAACTCAGGTTGTTCACGCCCCCGTTAACACCAATGGCGACACCTATTTTGAGGGCACTCGCCTTGTGGCGGTTGCCGAAAAGCAAACCGACTACGTTGATTACGACGTAAACCTCGTTTTGAGGGTGCTGCAGTTAAACCGAGTATACGGTGATTGGCTTTATGACGATGCCGCACTTATAGAAGAAGCACAGTTGTCGCTTATAGACCGGGTTGAAACGGTTGACGGCAAGCAGGTTATCAGCCGCCGGGCGGTGCAAGATTTTATTCGCACCCTTTACGGCCGCACCGTTGACACTGATAATACCGACACCTATTACACCGTGTCACCCCGCGGTTATGAGCCCATGGGCCACGAAATAACCCAAATAACCGAAAAAGACGGGCTGCTGCTGGTCACCTCCAAGGTTCGCTTTGGCGGCACCGAATCCTTCACCGCGCTTACGGTGTTGGCGCCTTGCCAAAACGATTTTGGATATATGATTATATCGGCTGATATTATTTAAAAAAGGGTGTCGTTTACGGCACCTTTTAAAATATGTATATAAGGTGAACTGATTATGAAAAAGCTTTTATCGTTTATATTGGCTGTATGCACCTTGCTTTGTGTTGCCGCCTGCGGCAATGTCGGCGACCCTAAATCATCCAAGCCGCAAAGCACCGCCTCGGTAAATGAGAAGGAGGGCGTTTGGCAAAAAGGCGTTTACACCAACAAATGGGCAGATATTAAAATTACCCTTTCGGAGTTTTGGACCGTTACCCTGGGTAAGGATATGCCTGAGGATAACAACGGCAAGACCACCTTTGACGACACGGTAACCCAATGGCGGGATTACAAGGCGTATAACGAGGCGGGTGAATATATTTACGTCGATTTTGTCAGAACCGACAAAAGTGCCGTGGAATATCTCGAGGCAGAAAAGCAGGCCGCCATTGCCGAAGCTGCGAAAAAAATGCTGACCTTTGATATCTGCCAGCTTACAACCACAACCGTGGCAGAAAAAGAAGTAGACTGTTTAGAGCTGTTTTACTCTGAAGAAGACGGCATTGAAGTGTTAAAGGTAGCCATTGAGGGTGACGGCGTGCTTATTGTACTTACCGCCTATTGCACCGAATCGGGCCCCTACGCCATTTTTAAGAAATTCGTTACCAAAGCTTAATCCCTTAGGTGACCAAAAGCACACCTGATAAAAGCACAAAGGGTGGAATCCTTGTTTGGATTCCACCCTTTTTATTCTTCACCCCAGCCATCAATGCCGCCCCGTTGAAGGGCGCCCAGCGTTTTTTGATAGAGTGAGTTGTATCCGTTTTCTTTTTCAAGCTTGTAAAGCAGCTCTTTAACCCGTTGGCGCTCGGTTATGCCGTCGGCAGTGCACGCCGATTTTGTAACGGGCAGCGAAAGCTTGCGCGCCACCTTGGCAACGTCTTTTTCATAGGCAAAAACCATTGGGCGTATTAAGGTAAGGTCTTTGCGCGACAGATAACTGACAGGGCGGAAGCAGCCGATTTTGCCGCCGTCAAGCAGATTCATATAAAAGGTTACCACCGCGTCGTCAAGATGATGACCCAAGGCCAGCTTGTTACAGCCCGCTTCTTTTGCCGCATCGTGAAGCATTCCGCGGCGCATTTTGGCACAAAGGGAGCAGGGATTTTTCTCTTTTCGTTCTTCAAAAATCACCTTGGCAAGCTGGGTTGGGCGCACGATATACTCAACCTGCAGCTGCTCGCACAGCCCTTTAATTGCACCCCAATCGGCAGGTTGACCCCCAAACTGCATATCAAGGGTAATAGCCACAAGGGTGTAGGGCTTGGGATAAAACCGCCGCATCTCGCTTAAAGCATAAAGCAGCGCCAAAGAATCCTTGCCGCCCGATACGCCAACGGCAATTTTATCCCCTGCTTCAATCATATTATAGCGCTCAACAGCTGCCCTTATGCGACTGATAAGCATTTGCATCGGTTTCACCCCCTAAAATTAATATACAATATTATATAGTTTTTGCATAAAAATT
>JAZQSG010000306.1:0-3111 GCA_045630025.1 Acutalibacteraceae bacterium | reverse complement strand
GACATCCAGATATTATTCATCATTCATTAAACACGTTTCGTAGGGGAGGGGTTCCATCCCCTCCCGCAAAAATCACGTTCAAACGAACGGGAGGGCACAGAGGCCCTCCCCTACAAGCACGATTTAGTACAATCGTAGGAGTCGGCGCCCACGACATCCAGATATTATTCATCATTCATTAAACACGGTTCGTAGGGGAGGGGTTCCATCCCCTCCCGCAAAAATCACCTTCAAATGAACGGGAGGGCACAGAGGCCCTCCCCTACAAGCACGATTTAGTACAATCGTAGGAGTCGGCGCCCACGACATCCCGATATTATTCATTATTTATAGGCAAGGGCAGTGTTTTTGATTTTTTTGCCTCTTTTACTGTAATTTTCTTTAAAGATTGTGCATTTTTTATCAAAATGCCTATTTACACAGAGCTATAAAAGTGTTAATATATATGTGTATGCAAATGTGTCGGCAATCTTTCGGTTGCCCCATAATTTACAAGCTATTAAATTTCTTTTCTAAGGAGGAGCAAATCCAAAATGGCAAGAAAAATGAAAACAATGGATGGTAATAACGCAGCGGCACACGTGTCCTACGCTTTTACCGAAGTAGCCGGTATTTATCCGATTACTCCCTCATCCCCCATGGCAGACTACGTTGACCAGTGGTCAGCAAACGGTCTGAAAAACATCTTCGGCACCACCGTTAACGTGGTAGAGATGCAGTCTGAAGCAGGTGCTTCCGGTACCGTTCACGGTTCACTGGCAGCCGGTGCTTTGACCACCACCTACACCGCATCACAGGGCTTGTTGCTGATGATCCCCAACATGTACAAGATCGCCGGCGAGTTGCTGCCCTGCGTATTCCACGTATCGGCACGTACCGTTGCCAGCCACGCCTTGAACATTTTTGGCGACCACTCTGACGTATATGCTTGCCGTCAGACCGGCTTTGCAATGCTTGCAGAGACCAATCCCCAGGAAGTTATGGACTTGGGCGCAGTTGCTCATATGGCTTCTATTAAGGGTCGCGTTCCCTTCATCAACTTCTTCGACGGCTTCCGTACTTCTCACGAGCTTCAGAAGATTGAGGTTTGGGACTTTGAAGATTTGAAAGAAATGACCGATATGGATGCTGTTGAAGCATTCCGTAAGCGTGCCCTCAACCCCGACCGCCCCGTAATGCGTGGTTCACACGAAAACGGCGATATCTTCTTCCAGCACCGCGAGGCCTGCAACAAGTATTACGATGCAATGCCCGCCATTGTTGAAGAATATATGGACAAGGTTAACGCTAAAATCGGCACCAACTATAAGCTTTTCAACTACTACGGTGCACCCGATGCAGATCGCATTATCATTGCAATGGGCTCTATCTGCGACGTAGCAGAAGAGGTTATTGATTACCTCAACGCTGCCGGCGAAAAGGTTGGCCTTGTAAAGGTTCGCTTGTATCGTCCCTTCAGCGCTGAAAAGTTGGTTGAGGCAATTCCCGCAACCGCTAAGAAGATTGCTGTTCTTGACCGCACCAAGGAGCCCGGCGCTCTTGGCGAGCCCCTTTATCTTGACGTTGTTGCTTCTCTTGCCGCTGCAGGCAAAACCGCAACCGTTATCGGCGGCCGCTACGGTCTTGGTTCTAAAGATACTCCTCCTTCCAGCGTATTTGCTGTATATGACGAGCTTAAGAAAGACGAGCCCAAGAAACTCTTTACCATCGGTATCGTAGACGACGTTACCAACCTTTCTCTTGAAGAGAAGCCCTCTCCCAACACTGCTGCTCCCGGCACCATCGAGTGCAAGTTCTGGGGTCTTGGCGGTGACGGTACCGTAGGTGCTAACAAAGACTCTATCAAGATTATGGGTGACCACACCGACAAGTACGTTCAGGCATACTTCCAGTACGACTCTAAAAAGACCGGCGGTATCACCATTTCTCACTTGCGCTTTGGTGACAAGCCCATCAAGAGCCCCTACTACATCAACAAGGCCGACTTCGTTGCCTGCCACAACCCCTCATACGTAATGAAGGGCTACAAGATGGTTAACGACGTTAAGCCCGGCGGTGTATTCCTTATCAACTGCCAGTGGAATATGGAAGAGCTTGAGAAGAATATGCCCGCTGAAGCAAAGCGCTATATTGCTCAAAACAACATTCAGCTTTACACCGTTAACGCTATTGACATTGCAGCAGAAATCGGTCTTGGCAAGCGTACCAACACCGTTCTGCAGTCTGCCTTCTTTGCTCTTTCTAAGGTTCTTCCCGCTGAGGAAGCAATCGGCTACATGAAGGAAAAAGCTCAGAAGTTTATGAAGAAGGGTAAAGAAATCGTTGAGATGAACGAAAAGCCCATCAATGCCGGTGCTACCGCTTTCGTTAAGATCGACGTTCCCGCTGCTTGGGCTACCATCGCTGACGACGCTGCTCCCGCCGCTTCAGAAGGCGCAGAGAAGCTTGTTAAGATGGTTGACGGCATCATGTTCCCCGTTGGCAAGATGGACGGCGATTCACTGCCCGTTTCTGCATTCGAGGATTGTGCCGACGGTACCTTCGAGCAGGGCGCATCTGCTTATGAGAAGCGCGGTGTAGCAGTTCTTGTTCCCGAGTGGAATGCAGAATCCTGCGCACAGTGCAACAAGTGCTCATTCGTTTGCCCCCACGCTACCATCCGTCCCTTTGCACTTACCGAGGATGAGGCCGCTGCTGCACCTGCACAGACCAAGTTCGGCACCAAGCCCATCTTTAAGACCGGCTACAAATACACCCTTGCAGTATCTCCTATGGATTGTATGGGTTGCGGCGTATGTATCGGCGAATGTCCCACCAACTCTCTTAAGATGGTTTCTCGTGAGAGCCAGATGGCTGAGCAGGAAGTATTTGATTACTGCGTAGCCAAGGTTGAAGAAAAGACCGATATCAGCCCCGCTATGAACGTTATCACCAGCCAGTACAAGAAGCCCTTGCTCGAGTTCTCAGGCTCTTGCGCAGGTTGTGCTGAAACCGCTTATGCACGCCTTGTTACCCAGCTCTTCGGTGACAGAATGTACATCTCTAACGCTACCGGTTGTTCTTCAATCTGGGGCGGTCCTGCTGCTACTTCTCCCTACACCGTAAATGCTA
>JAZQSG010000305.1:0-6464 GCA_045630025.1 Acutalibacteraceae bacterium | reverse complement strand
CGGCATTTTGGTGCTTGTGCTTACTATAATTTATCTTGTTGCCCGCCGTGTTATCAGCTTTAAGGATGCTATGGCTTGCGTGCCCAAGGGCTTTATTGCTATGGTGCCTGCCATACTCATTCTTACCATGGCCACCGCACTTAAGAACGTTACCGGCTTGTTGGATTCCGACGGCTTTGTTAACGCACTTTTGGCCGATGCCGGCGCATTACAAAACTTCTTGCCCGCAATCATCTTCCTGGTTGCATGCTTTATCTCTTTCTCTACCGGAACCTCTTGGGGCACCTTTGGTATTCTTATACCCATCGTGCTTAGCGTATTTGCTCCCGGTAGCGAGCTTATGATTATCGGTATGTCTGCTTGCCTTGCAGGTGCTGTTTGCGGCGACCACTGCTCACCCATTTCAGACACCACCATTATGTCTAGCGCAGGCGCACAGTGTGAACACGTTAACCACGTATCCACCCAGCTGCCTTACGCTTTGACCGTTGCAGGCGTATCCTTCGTATCATTCCTTATTGCAGGCTTTGTACAAAGCTGGTATATCAGCTTGCCCATCTCTGCTGCAATATTGGTTGCTACCTTGGTAGTTATTAAGCTTGCAACAAAGAAAAAGGCCGCTTAATTTAATTTTATTAAGACCGCAGGGCTGACTGCTCTGCGGTCTTTTTGTATGCACGTTTTGCTGAAAGTGAACGTATTTTGCAGAATTGTTGATTATTGACAATTTAATCTAAAAGTTATATAATGAAATTGAGCAAAGTTACCATTTTGCTCAATCAGCAAAATTGAGGTGTGTCTTATGAAAAAAACATCGTTAATTGCTCTGTGTATCGCTTTGATAACGGTGCTTTCTTTGGGTTCTTGCACAAAGGACGCCGAAAAGCCCGAAAAGCCCACCAAAGCGGCGGCCATTGAAATCGTTGACCGCTACACTAACGACGAAAACGACAAAGGCAGTTATTCCACAGCTATGAACATGGTCCTTTCGTCGGGCACCTCTACTACCGAAATTAAATCTACAGGCAGTCTGCAGTATGAACAAAAGGACGACGACCTTGTGTTCTACAAGCATACCTCTACCACCAAGAAAGACAGTGTTTCGGTAACCTCCGATACTACATATTACGAAGGCGTGTTTTATTACAGCGACGGCAAGGATATGAAAATCAAAAGCACCGCCGACAAAAAAGCCGTCAAAGAAACTTTTTCATTCGGCCCCGAGCTGCCCGACAGCAGTGCCGACTTTAACACCATTAAATTCGGTTCCAAGGACGAGGGCTATATTTTGACGATGAACGACCTTAAGGTTGACGCCCTTATCAAGACCGAAAAATATTTAGAGAAAAGTCTGGGCTATCTGAACGGTATGGTCGACAAGGTAACCGGCGCCACCATAGTTGCAAAATTTGATAAGGATTTTAAGCTTACAAGCACGCGTTTTACCATCAAGTGTGAATCCGAGTCGGGCATCGCTGCCACGCTTTCTATTGAGATGACCGATTTCAGCGACGAGTGTGAGCCCGCCAAGCCCGAAAACGACCACGAATATACCTCGGTTGAAGCCGCTCATTATTACTATATGATTGAAAACAGCTTGGCATCTCTGCCCTACGCCAACAATTTCAAGGCCGAGTCAACCATGACCACCGTAATAAAGGGCTGTTCTTACCCCTATGAGTTTGAATACAAAATGTCGGTTGATAACAACGCCGACGCGCTGACCGTCGAACAGACCATACTTCGCGGCAATAATAAAGGCACCGTTTATTCATACGCTGACGGCCTTTTAACCGTAAAAAACAATCAAGGCACCGCCAGCAAAAAGTTTTCAGCCGCTGAAGCAAAAAGCTTTGCAATCTACTGCGTATCCCCTGCATCCACCGTTAAAATGACCGATATCGATCAAGTCAGCGTAACCGAAGACAAAGGCGGCAAGGTAATAAAGATCGTTCCGTCAGAAAAGGTTGGATGCGACCTTTTGAACGATATTTCCGAATCAACCGGCAGTGGTCACAGCACCATCCTTAGTCTTAAAGAGAATTACGTTGAAGTAACCCTTTCGGGTGAAGAGATCGTCGGTGTTAAATACCGCTTTACCACCGACGACGGTTGCGTAATAGAATACGTCTTGTCATACACCTATCTTGAGGCAACCAACAGCACGATTTAATTAGGAGGAGTAACGATGAAAAAAACCGTTGCGCTACTTTGCGCGCTTTTAATGGTATTGCTTTGCGGATGTGAAATGCTCGGCAGCAAAAAAGCGGCATTCTCCACACCGATGACCGACGAACAGGTAAAGGCCGCCGTTACAAAAGAATACGAGTATTACGAGGGACTGTATACCCCATCGGCCAGTTATGAAGAAAATTATAAAATTTCGGTCATAAACGGTGACGTGACCAACTCAAGCAGTTTTTGCGGCTTTTATTCGGTCAAGCGGGATGACGACAACAACTATATTGCTATGACCAACGAAATCACCGCAAAGGTGGGCAACGAAGAGAGCACGTCCTATATGACCTACGTTGACGGCAAACTTTACGCCAACTACGGCAACAAAAAGATAATGGGCGAGATGACCTCTGACCAGCTTAAGGACGTGCTGTCAGATACCACCGAAAGTATAGATATCCGCACGGACTCCTTTGGCAAGGTGGATTTTAAGCGCACCGATAAAGGCAGTACCCTGACCCTGACGGAGCCGGACGACATCTGTTTTACAGAGGCAGGCTCTATGCTTAAATCGCTTACAAAGCAAACCGACGCAGAATACAAAGAAGCCGAGGAAGTATCGGTAACCGCCACCTTTGACAGCAAAAATAAGCTTAAAAAGGTTTTGATAACCATTAAAGGCAAGGCCGTCAGCAGTGACGATCTGGAGCTTTTAATAACCCAAACCAACTTCAGCAAAAAGTCAGAGATATCTGCACCAAAGGGCGCTGAAAATCACGAAAAAATGACTAGCGTCGGTTACTACGGTTTAGTTGCCAACGCTATTTACGATTTCGCATCAGCCGAAAAAGAATCGTTTTCTATCAATCACGATTTGATGTTCGTCAGCAAAAAAGGCGAAAAGCTGTATGCCGATACAGTCTATAAGCTTTATTACAACACCGCATCCGACAGCGGTTTGACCTTCACTATTTCATACGACAAGATGAGAGTAGAGTACGATAGCGGATATCTGACCTTAAACGGTAGCAATAAGCAAAAATGTTCAGCCGAACAAGCGGCTGTCCTTTTGGCAGAATACATCAGCACGTCGTGCGTTGATATGAGCTACGTGACCGACATCACCTTGGAAAAGTCAAGCACCAACAACAAGATATTCAATTTAACGGTTACCGACGACTATATATTACAGTTGGTGGATAATATGGCCAATTTTTACGGAATTGATTATCAAAAGGTATCGTCTGTAAAAAACTGCTACGTTAACGTAACCTTAGACAACGACCATAATATTAAGTCTATTACGTATTTTGTTTTGGGACCCAACATTAAGGTTTATATGGATATGGATATTACTAATTCTACAACAAACCAATTTTATATTCCTTATTAAAACACCACTCCGGTCATTCTTTGAATGGCGTTAGTTTTATTATATACCAAAAAGGCGGCGGGTGTTTTCTCGTGTAACCTTAAGCACCTCGGTTACAGACACACCCTTTATTTCGGCTATGCGTCGGGCAACGTTTATTATCATACCCGAATGGCAACGCTTGCCCCTAAGAGGCACGGGAGCCATATAGGGTGCATCGGTTTCAAGCAGCAGCCACTCCAGGGGGATTTGCTCGGCCACCTCAACCGTTTTGCGGGCATTTTTGAAGGTGACGGTGCCGCCAAGCCCTATATATATGCCCATTTCAGTCAGCCGGCGGGCCATTTCGGCGCTGCCCGAATAGCAATGCATTACCCCCTTTGGGCGATGCTGCTTTATAGTATCAAAGGTATCGGCATTGGCCTCGCGGCTGTGTATAATTATTGGCTTATTAAGGGCCGCAGCCAACTGAATTTGACTGATAAAATTTTCTTTTTGCAGGTCGCGGGGCACGCTGTCCCAATGATAATCAAGCCCTATCTCGCCAATGGCAACGCACTTTGGATGCTTGGCCGCCGCCTCTATCCACGATAAATCAAGGGGCTCGGTATCTTCGGGGTGCAAGCCCACAGCGGCATAGACGAAGGGGTATTGCTCGGCAAGCTGAAGGGTGGTTTTGGCCGACGTGCTGTTGCAGGCGCAGTTTATTACGCCGCACACCGAATTTTTCAGCGAATTAAGCAGCCGCTCACGGTCGCCGTTAAAATACTCGTCGTCATAATGGGCGTGGGTATCAAATATCATTGCCTCTTTAAAAGGCGAAAGGTATATGCTCATAATTATCCCTCGTAAAGCCAACGGCATTGCTCTTTTGTAAGGGTAACGTCGGCGGCAGTCATTGAATCCTCTATCTGTTGCTCGCTTAGGCAGCCCACCACCGCAACGGCAAAGGGCAAGCTGCTTGTAATATAGGCCAGGGTTATGGCCGCCGCAGAAACACCCATTTGCTCTGAAAGCTCTTTCACGCGCTGAGCCCTTGCCAGATTTTCGTCACTTAAAAAACGGTCGATAACCTTTTGAGAATAGGGTACCCCTGCCGCGTATTTTGAGAAAAAGCCCTTTGCCTGGGGCGAAAAGGCCATAAGGGGCATACCCAACCCCTCGTACCACAAAAGGCGCTCTTTATTCATACAAACAAGGGTGTCGTCACCCATTCGCACGGTGTCGGTTTGGGCAAGACTCCACTGTATTTGAGAAACGCAGGGGGCATTAAGCCGATTACGGTCAGCATAGCTGCAAAGCTGCTCTAAACGATCGTTATCCCAGTTGGAAACACCGTAACCGCAGGTGTATTTTTGATTGACAAGCAGGTCGCCCAATGCGGCAAATTCACCCACGGGGATAGAGGGGGTGTCGCGGTGAAAAAGATAAATATCGGGGGTGCAACCAAGCTCTTCCAAGCTTTGCTCTACATCCTGCTTGATGCATTCGGGGTTGGCCCTTTGGGCAGGAAATCCACCCTTGGTAACCAGGGTTATATCCTTTCGCACGCCTCGGCTTTTAAGCCAACGGCCTATAACCGCCTCGCTGCTTTCACCCAACTGGGTATACATTCGGGCGGTATCTATAGTTCTGCCGCCAAGGGCGTAATATTTATCCAACAGCTTAAAAAGGGTATTCCCGTCAACGTTGCCGCCCGTGCCCAAGGTGATGGCGGACAAATTGCCTTTGTTAGTGATTACCTTATTCATCTGACTCACCTGCCTTTTACAATATTATATAATAGCCCGCCCCAAAAAGCAAGAAGGAGCGTTCCAACGAACGCTCCTTAAATTCAGCCGTTAAGTATCTTGTTAAAATTTTCTATCTGCTTGGGGCCGGGCTTATAATCGGGGTGTGAGCAGCAAGGTAAAGTGGGCTCACGACCGTCGGAATAATAAAAGGGCGACAGCTCATCCTCTCGGTATTTGTCGCGATCCTCTTGCTTTGAAAAATCGGGGATGTCGTAGGGTACGCCGTATTCCATCATACTTCTGTGGCCAAGGATAGCAACCGACGACAATCGGGTGGCAAAATAGACGTCAAAGGTAGGGGCTTTATCCTCTTTAATGCAGTTAAAGAACTCTCGGATAATGCAAAAATCTCCTCCGCCGTGGCCTGCCTTTTTAATCAGCTCGGCATCCTTATCCTCCCACTCGGGCATATAAAAGTTGTTTTGCTCTTTGCCCTCGGGCACCTGCCAGCTGTTGTAGCGAAGCATTATTTTGCCATCAAGGCCACGCACGTTCTCGATCATTCCCCTTTCGCCGCACAGACGATAGGAGTTTTCACTGCCGCCCAATCCTGCACAACCGGTAAATTTAAAGACCGATTGGTCATCGTTAAGGGTGGTGATAATAGCGGCTCGGTCACCAACGCAAGAGGCACGGTTGCAATCATCGGGAACGGGATAATAGACGGGCATTGCACTCACTCTGACGGGCATTGCACCGGTGGCATACATTATGGGTGCCAGCGAGTGGGTAACGTAATAGGTGCGGGGCACATGGAAGCGCCAATGGTTAAGTTCATCGTAAAGATCGTAGAGATTATTACTGTAAACATCACTTATGTGGTTATACTCGCCCTCAGCATAAAGAATCTTGCCAAGAGTGCCACCCTTTTTAACCTTTTGCATTTCTTGATTAAAAAGCATAAAGGGGTAATTTTCCAAAAGCATATATTTTGCCTTGCTTTTTTGTACCGCCTCGACCAAACGCACGCCCTCGGCCATAGTGGAGTTGGGCAGACATTCGCTTAAAACGTGTATTCCCTTTTCAAGGCAGCGGATGGCGTAAGGGGTGTGCTCGTGAAAATAGTTAGCCAGCAAAACCGCTTCCATTCCGCTATGCTCGATAAACTCATCAAAATTTTT
>JAZQSG010000304.1:0-1660 GCA_045630025.1 Acutalibacteraceae bacterium | reverse complement strand
AGAAAAAGCCATACAGGCAGGCGGCAAGGTTATTTCTTTGGGCCAACGCATTTTGCGCACCGAAACGGCGGCAATCACCGCCTTGGCAATGTGTATGCTGCATATCGAAATGAATATTTGTGAGGGCGAATGATGATAAACCTGCCAAAAGAATATGTAAGCCGAATGAGGGCTTTGCTGGGCGAGGAATACCCCCTTTACGAGCAGGCAATGAGCGACACTCCCGTCAGGGCACTTAGAGTAAACACCGATAAAATATCGGTAGATGAGTTTAAAGCTATCTGCCCCTTTGAGCTTCACCCCGTACCTTACGTAGAAAACGGCTTTTATTTTGAATACGATAAAATCGGCAACCACCCCTTTCACCACGCGGGTATGATATACGTGCAAGAGCCGGGTGCAATGGCTCCTGCCGAATGCGTTGAGCTTGAGCCCGATTGGTGGGTGCTTGATATGTGCGCCGCTCCGGGCGGCAAAAGCACTCAGCTTAAAAACAAGCTGGGTGAAGAGGGCGTGCTGGTTTCAAACGAAATTATACCCTCAAGGTGCAAAATACTTACGGGCAATATTGAGCGCTTGGGCTTAAAAAACTCCGTAACCACTTGTATGGATACCGCCCGTCTGGCAGCTCTTTATCCCCACAGCTTCAATCTTGTTATGGTCGACGCGCCTTGCTCGGGTGAGGGAATGTTCCGCAAGGAAGCGACCGCTGTTACCGAGTGGAGCCCCGAAAACGTTAAAATGTGCGCCGCCCGTCAAGGCGAAATTTTAGATAACGCAGCCCTGCTTGTTAAAGAGGGTGGATACATAGTTTACGCCACCTGCACCTTTTCTTTGGAAGAAAACGAAATGTCGGTAGACAGGTTTTTGCAAGCCCATCCCGACTTTGAACTGTTGCCCGTAACCGAAAGGGTTAGAATGCACACAAGCGACGGCATAAGCTTTGAGGGCTGTTACAGCAATTGCTTGTCATACACTCGCCGCTTTTATCCTCATAAAGGGGCAGGGGAGGGTCAGTTTATGGCTCTTCTTCACCACAAGGGCGAAGGTGGCTATGCCTGCAAAGCATCTGTAAGCAACCAAAAAATTGACGGCATTATTACCGATTTTCTCGATGATACGCTTACCGATTACGACAAAAAATCGGTGCAAATTTATAATGGCAACCCTGTTTATTTTACCTCTGATTTCCCCGTAACAAAGGGTGCGGCTTTTATGTGCGGCGTTACCATAGGCGAGGTGCGAAAGGGCTATTTGCAGCCCCACCACCAGTTTTTTTCGGCCATGGGCGGCAAGTTTAAAAGGCGCATAGAGCTTTCTCTCGAGGATGAGCGGCTGCAAAAATATCTTCGTGGCGAGCAAATAGAGGCGGATTGCCCAAACGGATGGGCGGTCGTAACCTTAAACGGGTGCCCCGTTGGCGGAGTAAAGGTGGTGTCGGGCACCGCCAAAAATCATTACCCCAAAGGCCTGCGTCGATAAATTAGTACTTTACATAATAATAGTTCTGTGCTATACTTTATAAGGTTAAATATGATTTTTTATCAAGGAGTGATTCGTCCTTGGACAGATATGAAATTATCGGCGGTACCCAACTGGAGGGCGCAGTGACCATCAGCGGCGCTAAAAATGCAGCCGTTGCCATTCTGCCTGCTGCCCT
>JAZQSG010000303.1:0-4009 GCA_045630025.1 Acutalibacteraceae bacterium | reverse complement strand
ACATCACCATTGCATTTTTCGTTTTGGTGCTTGTTGTTAACATCGTTGCTTTGTTTGTTAAATGATCTTAAAGCCCGTTCGAATGAACGGGCTTTTTTCTTATCTGTTTTGTAATTTATTTCAATTCAAATAACATCTTTTTATTGCTTTTTGTTACCTTTGTATGAATGATTAAAATAAGGCCTTATTCGTTCAAAACTCGGTTGACAATATATGCGTTTTATGCTATTATATTTTATAATAAATCTTTAATAGACGATACAGAGAGATCGGTAAGATTAGATTATATTTTAAACTGTTGGTGCAGCCCGTCTGCATTTGGTTTTATATATCGTCTTGTCGATACGTGGCAGGGCTTTTTTGTTACCTGCAAAAGGAAGGAATTTATGATGAGCAAGCAACTTAAAACAACTGAATATTGCTCAGATTTTGTCAATAAAGAAGTTATTGGCACCTTTGCCGACTCATTATGTGTTGATTTGTCTAAAATTGCCGTTTTCCCCGGGTTTTGCGATGTGCACGTGCATTTTCGTGAACCGGGTTTTTCTTATAAAGAGACTATAAAATCGGGTAGTATGTGTGCTGCAGCGGGTGGTTATACAGCGGTTTGTACCATGCCAAATCTTAACCCTGTGCCCGATAGTTACGAGCATCTTAAGCTTCAGCTTGACCTTATTGACAGCATGTCAGTAATTAACGTTTACCCTTATGCTTCAATTACCGTTGGTCAAAAAGGTGAACAGTTATCCGATTTTGAAGAAATGGCTGATTATGCCGTTGCATTTTCTGATGATGGCAGGGGAGTTCAAAATGATGAACTTATGCGGTTGGCAATGTTAACCGCTAAAAAGCTTAATAAAATTGTTGTTGCTCATTGCGAGGTTAATGATTTGTTGAAGGGTGGTTATATTCACGACGGTGAATATGCTCGCGCAAACAATCACAAGGGCATTTGCTCGGCAAGTGAATACTTGCAAATCGAGCGCGATTTAAACCTTGTTCGTGAAATTGGCTGCGCTTATCACGTTTGTCACATTTCAACCAAAGAAAGTGTAGACTTAATTCGCAAAGCAAAAGCCGAGGGGTTAAACGTCACTTGCGAGACGGGCCCTCATTATCTTGTTTTTGATGATTCCGATTTACAAGAGAACGGAAGATTCAAAATGAATCCTCCGCTTCGCTCGTCAGAAGATAGAGAGGCATTAATAAAAGGCATTCTTGACGGCACGATTGATATGATTGCTACTGACCACGCTCCTCATTCTTCGGAAGAAAAGAGCAAGGGTTTGCAGGGTAGCGCTTTTGGTATTGTCGGCCTTGAAACTGCGTTTTCTGTAATGTACACCCATTTTGTTAAAACGGGCATCATCAGTTTAGATAAATTGATCGAACTGCTTGCTGTTAATCCAAGAAAAAGATTTAATATCCCCTTTAACAATGATTTTACGGTGTGGGATCTTAATGCTGAATATGAAGTTGATTCCGCTAACTTTTTATCACTTGGTAAAGCAACGCCATTTGAAGGTATGCACGTTTTTGGTAAATGTCTTTTAACCGTTTGCAATTCTAAAGTAGTTTATAAAACAGTTTAAATAATTCTTTTTTATAGGAGGTTTGCCGTATGGCAAAGCGTACTGACATCAAAAAAATTCTTATTATCGGTTCAGGCCCTATCGTAATTGGTCAGGCAGCTGAATTTGACTATGCCGGCACACAGGCATGTCTTGCTCTTAAAGAAGAGGGATACGAGGTTGTTCTTTGCAATTCAAACCCTGCTACTATTATGACCGATACTACCATTGCCGATAAGGTTTATATGGAGCCGCTTACTCTTGAGTATGTTGCCAAGATTTTGCGCTATGAGCGTCCGGACGCTATTGTTCCCGGCATCGGCGGTCAGACCGGCCTTAACCTTGCTATGCAGCTTGAGAAAAAGGGCGTTTTGAAAGAGTGCGGTGTTGAGCTTTTGGGTACCAGCAGCGAGAGCATCGAAAGAGCTGAAGACAGAGAATTGTTTAAAGAGCTTTGTCAATCTATAGGTGAGCCCACAATTCCTTCTCAAATTACCTATTCTCTTGAAGAGGCAAAAAAAGCTGCTGCTGAAATTGGCTATCCCGTTGTTCTTCGCCCTGCATTTACTCTTGGCGGCACGGGCGGTGGCTTTGCTTATAACCAACAAGATCTTATCGATATCGGTTTAAACGCATTTAAGCTTTCTCCTGTTCATCAGGTTCTTATTGAGAAAAGCGTTAAGGGCTATAAAGAGATTGAGTTTGAGGTTATGCGCGACTCCAGCGACAATGCAATTACTATTTGCGGTATGGAAAATATAGATCCTGTTGGCGTTCATACCGGTGACTCTATTGTTGTTGCTCCTATCATGACCCTTAATGACCACGATTTGAAGATGCTTAACGATAGTGCAATTAAGATTATTCGTGAGCTTAAAATTGAGGGCGGATGTAACGTTCAGTTTGCTCTTAACCCCGATTCAAGCGAGTATTATCTTATCGAGGTTAACCCCAGAGTTTCTCGTTCTTCAGCTTTGGCATCAAAGGCATCCGGTTATCCCATTGCAAGAGTAACCGCAAAAATTGCAGTTGGTATGAATCTTGATGAAATTAAGATTGCAAATACCAATGCATCCTTTGAACCCCAGCTTGATTACGTTATAGCTAAACTTCCCAGATTCCCCTTTGATAAGTTTACAAGCGCTTCCAACCAGCTTGGCACTCAGATGAAGGCAACCGGTGAGGTAATGGGTATCGGTTCAAACCTTGAAGAGGCATTGCTTAAGGGTACTCGCTCATTAGAGGTTGGCGTTAACCACATCTATCATGCCAAGTTTGACAATATGTCTGTTGAGGAACTTATTGATTATATAACCGAGTTCCGTTCAGATAACGTTTTTGCTATAGCCGAGCTGTTGGCACGTGGCGTAACAGTTGAAAAGATTCACGAAATTACGAAAATTACCGCTTTCTTCCTTGAAGCCATTAAGCGCATTGTTGATATGGAAGAGACTTTGAAGGCAAACATTCGTGATTTTGATATTCTTAAAGCTGCCAAGAAGATGGGCTTTAGTGATAAATACGTTGCTCGTATGTGGAAATGTACCGAGATTGACGTTTATAACTTCCGTAAAGAAAACAATTTGTTCCCTGTATTCAAAATGGTTGATACCTGCCATACAGGCGCATATATCCCTTATTTCTATTCTTCATATTCTGATGAGAACACTTCAATCCTTACCGATAAGAAAAAGATTGTCGTTTTAGGTGCAGGTCCTATCCGTATCGGTCAAGGTGTTGAGTTTGACTATTCTACTGTTCACGCTGTTACCACCATTAAGAATTCCGGTTATGAGGCCATTATTATCAATAACAACCCCGAAACCGTTTCTACCGACTACACCACTGCGGACAAGCTTTATTTCGAGCCCCTTACCCCTGAAGATGTAATGAACATCATTGAGTTTGAAAAGCCCGAAGGTGTTATCGCTTCTCTTGGTGGTCAGACCGCTATAAACCTTGCTCAGCCCTTGGTTGACAGAGGTGTTAAGATTACCGGCACCGATTGCGATGCTATTGAACGCGCAGAAAACAGAGACAGCTTTGAAAAGGTGCTTAACAGTCTTAATATTCCTCAGCCCCAGGGCAGTGCAGTTACCAAGATTGAAGACGGTATTGCTGCTGCAGCTCGCATAGGTTATCCCGTGCTTGTTCGTCCCAGCTTTGTTTTGGGTGGTCGCGCAATGCAGATTGTTGCTAATGAAGATCAACTTCGTCACTATCTGAAAACAGCTGTTGAAATTGATGAGGATAAGCCCGTTCTTGTTGATAAATACATTCAGGGTAAAGAGGTTGAGGTTGACGCTATTTGCGACGGCAGAGACGTATTTATCCCCGGTATTATGGAGCTTGTTGAACGCACAGGTGTTCACTCGGGCGACTCTATCAGCGTTTACCCCGCATTCAGTATCTCTGACAAGGTTAAAGGCATCATTTTA
>JAZQSG010000302.1:0-2288 GCA_045630025.1 Acutalibacteraceae bacterium | reverse complement strand
TTGCTGTGTGATACACAGCGTTCGCTCCCTTTCTTGTTCAAATCCCTCGTCGGAGCAGAAAAAAAGACACCCAAAAGGGTGTCTTTTTTTCTGGCGGAGAAAGAGGGATTTGAACCCTCGCGCCGATTTTCACCGACCTACTCCCTTAGCAGGGGAGCCCCTTCACCACTTGGGTATTTCTCCAAAAATATTAAGCGGAGCAACAACGCTTGTGTCGTTCACTCCGCTATTATATCAGCATTTTGGTCAAATGTCAACTGTCAAATGCTTAAATCAGCCCATATTTTTAAAAAGATTTGGGTCGGCTTTAAGCTGGGCAAAGGAGGGATTAAGCTTGTCTTTTTCGCTCAGCAAAAGGGCTTCAACCAGGTGGGTGGGCCACTCAACGCCAACCTCGGGGTCGTTCCACATCAAGCCGCCTTCGTCGTCGGGATGATAAAAATCGGTGGTTTTATAGCAAAATTCCGCCTCGTCGCTTAACACCAAAAAGCCGTGGGCAAAGCCGGGTGGAATATAAAACTGCTTTTTGTTTTCGGCAGTCAGCTCTACTCCGTGCCACTTGCCAAAGGTAGGCGAGTTGCGGCGCAAATCTACGGCTACGTCAAAAACGCTGCCGCGAATTACCCTAACCAGCTTGCCTTGGGGGAACTGCTTTTGAAAGTGCAAGCCACGCAAAACGCCCTTGCGAGACATAGACTGATTATCTTGCACAAAAACCATATCAAGCCCGTTGGCAGCCATATCCTGCTGATTATAGGTCTCCATAAAATAGCCGCGGCTGTCACCGTGCAGGGTGGGCTCGATTATGCACAGCCCATCTATATCAAGATGGGTAACTTTAATTTGTCCCATAATAATCACCATATCCTTTTAAGACACAAAATACGATAAAAACCACTGATATGGTGATTATTGTCGCATGTGCTTCGGTTGCCGCGCAAGCGGCGAGAAGCACGCGTCTTTATATTTTATAGCGTGATTTTTCACGCTATACCTCTTTCATAATTTGGGCGATTTTGCTGTTATCGCCCCAAATGGCCGCCGAGTCGTAGGGGCGGTCGGGGAAGGCGCCGTATTGCAATTTAATATCAAAGCCGTTATCGCTTATAAATCGCTCAACACGGTCGCACAGCCGTTCCGGCTTGCCCGAGCAGATGTTGATTATACCCGTCACCCTGCTTTGCATGGCGGCAGCGGCAACCTTACGGCAAAACTCACCGTAATCAAGAAAATCGTATTTGTTAACACCCGTGGTAAAGGGAAATTCCTTTTTGCCCTCCTCTGCGGCGGCAACGATTTTTGCAAAAATAGAGTTGCCCGCTTTTGAGTTGCCCACGATGTAATATCCTCTAAGCCACTGAAGCGCCACCCCGTTTTGCCGGCAAATATCCTCTGCCGATTGACGCAGGGTGTTTTTGGCAGCGCCGTAGTTTGAAAGGGGGTTACAAGGAGTGCTTTCGTCTATGGCGCCCTCGTAAAAGCCGATTTCGTGCATACTTCCTATGGCGCAAATGCGGCACTTATTGGCTGCAAAATGCTCGATAAGTCGGGTGTGCAGGGGCAAATCCTCCATATGAGCGTCAGAGTTGTGCACAAACCCGTCACGCCAGGCCATATGCAGCAAAACGTCGGGCTTGCCAAAGTGGAGAAAGGGATTTTCTATTTCAAACAAATTGCAGTCGAAGCGCTGTGCGCGGCTGTCAACGGCGGCGGTATTAAAGTCGGCGGCAACAACCTCTGCCCCCATATCGCACAGGGCAGAAACGGTGCCTCTGCCAAGATAACCTGCGGCGCCTGTTACTAAAATTTTCATTTTCTGTCTCCGTACATACGGGCGTAATAATCTTTATATTCGCCCGATAATATTGTTTGCCACCAATCTTGATTTTCAAGATACCACTTAATGGTCAGCTTAATGCCGTCGGCAAATTTGGTTTCGGGCAACCAGCCCAGCTCGGTATGAATTTTGGTGGGGTCGATGGCGTAGCGCATATCGTGACCCTTGCGGTCGGCAACGTAGGTGATAAGCTCTTCACCCTTGCCCAACTCTTTGCATATCAGCTTAACTATATCTATATTTTTCATTTCGTTATGGCCGCCAACGTTGTAAACCTCGCCCACCTTGCCTTTTTGCAAAATAAGGTCAATGGCCTTGCAATGGTCGGCAACGTAAAGCCAATCGCGCACGTTTTCACCCTTGCCGTATACGGGCAGGGGCTTGTTGTTAAGGCAGTTGGCAATCATAAGGGGAATAAGTTTTTCGGGGAAGTGATAGGGACCGTAGTTGT
>JAZQSG010000301.1:0-1394 GCA_045630025.1 Acutalibacteraceae bacterium | reverse complement strand
CACACCCGACCTGAATAGCAACTCACTGAAAACTTTGCCAAAATGCTTCATTTTTTTTGCGACGTTAACTGTTCGACAATCGACAACAGCCTATCAATTTGGCTGTTTTGCTCACCAATTTTGGCCGACAAATCGGCAACTACCTGCGGCCAGTTTTGCGCCGATGAGCCGTAAGGTGCCTGCGGTTCGGCAACCATTGCACCTTCAGCAACCACCCAACCCCGATTATTATTTATAAGTAAATCGGCCTTGCTTTCGGGTAACTTACTGCGCCCGTTCTCAATTTGGCTTATAAACGGCTCACTCACACCGAAAAACGCCGCCATTTCGCTTCGGCTAATTTTGTTTACTTTTCTAAATTGTTTTAAATCAATCATATAAAAATTTTTTATAAAAAAAGTTACTTACCATTGCTTACCGTAACTTATTTTTACTTATACTTGCACTCGTAATTATTTCGGTTGCGAAAGTAATTGAAACAAACGTAAAAAATTGAAAAATATGATTAAAGTAAAAGGAACATTTAGCGATGCGGTAGGAATGTTGACCGTCGGGCAATACGATGCCGCACGCCGCGACCTTGAAAACGCGCTCGGAATTGACCACGGCAGCCGCACTTCGTGGAGCCTTTACATTCGCGGGCAGCGTTTGTGGCGAATGAACCAGGTATTGGACTGCAAAAAGGTTTTTGCCAATTACGGGATAGACTGGGACTACGACAGCGGCAGCGAAGCCGTCAACACCCTGACGCGCCGCACAACCGCGCCAGCCCCCGCACCCGAACCAGTGGAAGTTTCAGACTTATAAAAATTGCCGTGAAGGGTTGCGATAAAAGGCCGCAACTGATAAGAGAGACACACCAGTGGCTGCAAACGCTGGCACACGCTTCGAACAGTAGGACCGCCGACGGCATTTTTTCACAAAACGTTCTTTAAGATATTGACAAAAAGCGGTGAAGGTTGCATAAAAGGTGCAACAGCGAAGTAGGGACACCCGCGGCTGCAAACACGGGTGCGAAGTGAAAGCCTGGACGCCGACCGCTTTTTTTATGCTGACAAACGGCCGTGAAGTTTCAATAAAAATGGTTGAAATGATAGCACCCAACACCGCAACAGCGGGGCTTTCTCAAAAATTTGGCCGGGCCTTCGGCCGTCTGCCAGCCTAACAGTGAATCAACGAGAAAAACCAAAGGTGAAGGCTCAATAAAAGGTTGGGCAGCGTAAAGTTCCACGACTATTTGTTTTCAAATTTTCGGCTTCAAAAGCCACCACCGCCGCCCCTTCGGTTTTTATCAAAAAATAAACGATTAAAAAACAAAGTGTTATGGCTTATTACAAACAATCATTTGACGAAGCGCAGGGCAACACCCTTGCGCTCGATGCCTACCGCGACCG
>JAZQSG010000300.1:0-7484 GCA_045630025.1 Acutalibacteraceae bacterium | reverse complement strand
TGCGTGGCTGGCAGGCCAATCCTAAGCGCACTTGTGCGCCGCCAGTAGTATTAGGGCTATGCCCGAAAATGAAATACCCCCCGTATAACGGGGGGTATTTATTTTATTTTAAGATAACGTCGGCATAAATGGGAATGTGGTCGGATATAAGCTCAACGTTGTGGTCGATAACAACGTCAAACTGCTTTACGGCAGTTTTGCTGTTAACAAAGATGTGGTCTATACACTTTTCGTTGCCGGGCTTGGGTGCCTGCTTATAGCCCGAGAAGGTGCAATAATCTTTTACCAGAGTTTTGGCTATATATTTTGCATCCTTAACTCCTACTTCTTTCATATACTTTTCGTAGTTTTCCATTTGCTCGTAGGTGTTATAGTCGCCCGTCATAATAAAGGGCAAATCCTTGTATTTTTCCATTTGGGTTTTCATCAAACCGGGCAAAATGCTGAAGTGATACTCATATTTTGCTGCCTGAGTTTTAGAGGGGGCAGGGTGAGTATTGGTAACAACAAACCTTTTGCCGTCTGATTTTCTTTCAAAAAGAGCAATGGCAATCAATCTTATATCGCTGTCATTTTCCAAAAAAACAATATTTTCTTCTATCAGGTTAACCGTTTCGGTGTTGTATATGAAGGTGGTTAAATTATATTTGCCGGTGTTTGTTTTTTTGCAGGCAAACTTATATTTGCCGCTTTTAACCAGTCTTGTGTTAATAGCAGCATGCCAACCTTCGCTGGTTTCTTGCAAACCCACAACGTCGGGAGCATAGTCGTTAATTAAAGTAGCCAGAAGGGGGCTTCTGTCTGAAGTGCCGACGTAGCTTTCGGTGCTGCACCATTCGGGGTGCAGAATGTTGTAAGACATAACGCGCAAGGTGGGCGAGTTATAATCGGTGGTGTCAACCTCCTCGGAGCTTACCTCTTCTTGAGAAGAGGTGGCCTGAGAGGAAGTTTGTGACGAAGCGGCGGCAGAGGAAGCTTCCTTTGATGCTGCCAAAGACAATGCAGAGGATGCAGAGTCACCCGTTTTATCGGTGCAGGATGCAAAGCAAAAGACCATGCAGAAAATAAGTAAAAGTGCAGTTATTTTTTTCATTGGTACGCTCCTTAAAACAAATTACTCGGGTTTTGAGATTTTATCAACGCCCATATAAGGACGAAGTACCTCGGGAATGGTTACGCTGCCGTCGGGATTTTGATAATTTTCCAAAATAGCGGCAACGGTGCGGCCAACGGCAACGCCTGAGCCGTTAAGGGTGTGAACAAGCTGTGCCTTGCCGCCCTGCTCTTTAAAGCGGATGGCTGCACGGCGTGCCTGGAAGTCAACGAAGTTAGAGCAGGATGAAATCTCTACGTAACGGTTGTAAGAGGGCATCCAAACCTCGATATCGTAGGTTTTTGCAGAGCTAAAGCCAAGGTCGCCGCTGCAAAGGGCTACAACGCGATAGGGCAGACCCAAAAGCTGCAGCACGCGCTCGGCATCGTTAGTAAGCTTTTCAAGCTCTTCAAAAGAGTTTTCGGGGTTGGCAAACTTAACAAGCTCAACCTTGTTAAACTGGTGCTGACGGATAAGACCGCGGGTATCGCGGCCTGCAGAGCCGGCTTCGGCACGGAAGCAGGCAGAATAGGCGCAATAGCTGATGGGCAGCTTGGAGGCGTCGATTATTTCGTCGCGGTGCATATTGGTAACGGGCACTTCGGCGGTGGGGATAAGGAAGTAATCGTTGGTTGAAAGCTTAAAGGCATCCTCTTCAAATTTGGGCAGCTGACCGGTGCCGGTCATAGATGCGCGGTTAACCATAAAGGGAGGAAATACCTCGGTATAGCCGTTTTCGGTGTGGGTGTTGAGGAAAAAGCTGATTATAGAGCGCTCAAGGCGTGCGCCAAGACCCTTGTAGAAGTGGAAACGGGCGCCGGTAACCTTTGCGGCGGTTTCGGGGTCAAGAATGTCAAGACCTGCGCCAATATCCCAATGGGGCTTGGGCTCGTACTCAAACTTGGTGGGCTCGCCAAAGCGACGGATTTCGGTGTTCATACTGTCGTCGGTGCCAACGGGAACAGACTGGTCGGGCACGTTGGGTATCATATAAACGATTTGCTTTTGCTGCTCTTCATATTCGGCAAGCTCGGCGTCAAGCTCTTTAATTTTGGCAGAGATTTCTTTCATCTGTGCCATAATTTCGGCAACGTCGCCACCCTCTTTTTTAATTTGAGGAATGCGCTTTGATGCGGCGTTTTGCTCGGCCTTTAAGGATTCGGTTTTGGCGGTAAGCTCGCGGCGCTTAACGTCAATTTCAACCAAGCGGTCAATTTCGGCATCAAGGTTGCCGTTGCGGTTGCGAACTGCCTGCTTTACAAGCTCGGGGTTGGTGCGTATGAATTTGATGTCTAACATAATTTATCCGTCCTTTGAGAGAGTATTATTTATCGCTCGACAACTTCATTGCCATTTCGGTAAGCTCGTTGTCAGAGTAAAATTCAATTTTTAAATAGCCCTTGCCGTCTTTGCCTACAACCTGCACTTTTCTGCCAAGTTCGGTTGTAAGAGCCAGCTCAACCTCTTTATAATAGGGCACAGATGGTTGAATTTCGCTGTTATTGGATGATTTTTTGCGTTTTTTGCCCATTTGCTCAATTTGGCGCACCGATGCTCCGTTTTGGGCAAGCTTTGAGGCGTATTCTCGCATTTGCTCATCTTCTATTGCTAACAGAGCCCTTGCGTGACCTGCCGAAATCTCGTTTCGGCTAACCATATCAAGATAGCTTTGAGGCAAGCTTAAAATTCGTAACGAGTTGGCTACGGCGGGGCGGGATTTGCCCACGGCCAAAGCCACCTCTTCCTGCGACAGGCCGTAGCTGTCGATAAGCTGACGGTAGCCCAGGGCCTCTTCAACGGGGTTAAGATCTTCACGCTGAAGATTTTCTATCATAGCAAGCTCCATACACTCGCGGTCGCTCATTTCGCGCAGCACCACGGGCACACGGGTAAGACCTGCCAAGCGGCTTGCACGCCAACGTCGCTCACCCGCTACAATTTGGTAGCGCAGGTTAGACATGGGGCGCACCACGATGGGCTGCAGCAAGCCGTGCAGGGCAATGCTGTCGGCCAATTCGTTAAGGGCGGCCTCGTCAAATTCGCGGCGCGGCTGATCTCGATTGGGTTCGATATCGTTTATATCAAGCTCGGTAACCGAGCCCTCACCAACCGAGTTGTCGGCAAAAAGGGAGTCGAGTCCCCTGCCAAGTCCTGATTTTTTCGTTGCCATACTGTTATGACCTTTCTTTATTTTTTATCGGCAATTTCTTGAGCCAGGGCGTTGTAGGCAATGGCTCCCTTATTGCCCTTGTCGTAATATTGAATGGGCTGACCGAAGCTGGGTGCTTCGCTTAATCTGACCGTGCGGGGTATAACGGTGGCAAACACCTTGCGAGGGAAAAAGCGCTTAACCTCCCCCACTACCTGCTGTGTAAGATTAAGGCGACCGTCGTACATAGTAAGCAACACGCCCTCAAGCTCAAGCTCGGGATTGTATTTCTGCTTAATAAGGCGCACGGTGGACATAAGCTGACTTAACCCCTCAAGGGCGTAGTATTCGCATTGAATGGGAACAAGCACCCTGTCGGATGCCACAAGGGCGTTGAGGGTGATAAGGCCCAGCGAGGGCGGACAGTCAAGCAAAATGTAATCGTAATCGTTATAAATGGTGGCAACGGCGTTTTTAAGCACCGATTCCCGATGGTCAAGCTCTATCATTTCAATTTCGGCGCCTGCCAAATCCATTCCCGAAGGCACAACGTCAACGTTGTTAAACTCGGTTTTAACCGTTACCGACTGAATTTTTGCGTTGCCGGTAAGCAAATGGTAGCTGTTTAGCTTGGTATCTCTTTTGCTTATGCCGTAGCCGCTGGTTGAGTTGCCCTGAGGGTCAATATCTATTAACAGGGTTTTTTTGCCCAAAAGGCCCAGCCCTGCTGCCAAATTGACGGCTGTTGTGGTTTTGCCCACGCCGCCCTTTTGGTTGACGATGGATATTATACGTGCCATTTAAAGCTCCTGATTATTTAAAATATAGGTCAAACCGACCGCTTAACATTATATCACATTCTAATATGGATTTAAAGGGGAAAAGCAAACTTTTTTACAAAAAAAGGCGTGTTTCACGTGAAACATGCCTTTTTGAGTGGGTTAGTAGGTGTTTTTTGGTATTATTACCCTGTATTCGATGTAGGTTTCGGTTTCGGTTGAATCGCTTTTGGCGTCAAGCCCAAGGCGACGAATGCTATCCACCGCCTTGGTAAGGGTGTTAACGTAGACCCGCATATCCCCTATTATTGAGGAGTGCATCCCCTTTTTGGGCTCGGGCGGGCTTAGCAGGTCGGTTACGTACTTTTCGGCCTGTGACGAGGTCATACGCCTTATTATCATCTCGTTAAGGGCGGCGGAGCGCGCCGCCTCTTCATCTATTCGCAGCAGGGCGCGTGCGTGGCGCTCTCCAAGCCCCGAGGCGGTTATGCGGGCCCTTTGCTCGGGGGTTAGCCGTAAAAGGCGCACCTTGTTGGCCACCGTTGAGGGTGAGCGCCCAAGGCGCTGGGCCAGCTCGCTTTGGGTTATGCCCCATTCGGTTAATATGTGCTGCAGCCCCTCTGCCTCTTCAAAAAAGGTGAGGTCTTGCCGCTGAACGTTTTCAATCAGCCCAAACAAGGCGCCGCGGCGGTCGTCTATTTTTTTAAGCAGGCAGGGCACCTTTGTAAGCCCTGCCATTCGGCAGGCCCTAAGCCGCCGCTCCCCTGCAATCAGCTCGTAGCAGCCGTCGTCTCTGTATCTGACGGTGACGGGTTGCAGCAAGCCGTTGCGCTTAATGCTTTCGCACAAGGCGTTCAGCTCACCCTGGTCAAAGGTCTGCCGCGGCTGAAACTGATTGGGATGAATTATTCCTATTGGCAGGGATATAAGCTTGTCTTTGTTTCTTTTAAGCAAAAAACAACACCACCTATGCTTTTTTAACACAAGTATAGGTGGTGTTATGCTATTAGTAAAGTTTTTTCGGTCGCGCAAAAAGACAGCTTGCGACGGCAAAAATGACGTTACAGGGGCTTTTTTGCAATTTGCGCAGAGCAACGGGGATATTTTGTCGGTGTTTGCGATATTTTTTTAACCGTTAAAAGGCATCTTTCGCTGCCGTCGGCAAGGGTTAACTGCTTTATGCCCTCTTTTTTGCCACCCATAACGGCAATGGCGTTGGCAGCGGCTTTAAGCTCTTCCTCGGCCAGCTGACCCTTCATGGCCACAAAGCTGCCCCCTTGCTTAACAAAGCCCAGACAATATTCTGCCAAAAGGCGCAGCTCGGCAACCGCACGGGCGGTAGAATAATCGTAGGCGGCGCGGTATTGTGGCTTGGCGGCGGCATCCTCGGCACGGCTGTGCAGGGCCTCGACGGTAAGCCCCAGCTCGTCGGCTACGGCCGACAAAAAGCCGATGCGCTTGTTTGTTGCGTCAAGCAGGGTGAGCGAAAGGTCGGGGCGAAGAATTTTAAGCACCATACCGGGAAATCCTGCGCCACTGCCCACGTCTATCACCTTTGCCCCCTCTTTGGGTGTGACGGCGGCAAAAAAGGACGCGCTGTCGGCAAAGTGACGGGTTACGATACCTTCGGGGTCGGTTATGCCGGTAAGGTTCATTCGCTGATTCCACTCTACCAGCAGTTGGGCGTAGCGGTCAAGGCGCTCAAGAGCCACTTGGTCGGGCTCTACACCAAAGGGAGCGCATTGGGCTATAACTTGGTTAAAATCAATCATTTTGTGCCTCCTTGCCCAAATAGATAAGCAAAACGGTAACGTCGGCGGGATTAACTCCCGATATGCCCGATGCCTGACCAACGCTGTGGGGGCGAATTCGCTTAAGCTTTTCGCGGGCTTCGTCTCGCAAGCCCGTTACAAGGTCGTAGTTGATGTTATCGGGAATAAGGCGCTTTTCAAGGCGGCGCAGCTCTTTTACCTGGGCTTCCTGGCGTTTAAGGTAGCCCTCGTATTTTACCTCGGTTTCTACCTTTTGAATAACGTCGTCGGGCAGGTTGGGGCGTTGAGGGTCAAAGGGAGCCAGGCATTTGTAGTCAAGCTGAGGGCGGCGCAAAAGCTCGTCAAGGCGGATGCCCGTGGTGATAGGCGACGTTTCACGTGAAACAAGCAGCTCGTTTACCTGCTCGGAGGGGGCAACCACAACGGTGTGCAAACGGGCTATCTCGCTCTGCTTTTGCTCAAGGCGGGTAAGATAGCGCTGCCACAAATTATCGTCAACAAGGCCGATTTCTCTGCCCCTGGGGGTCAAGCGCTCGTCGGCGTTGTCTTGGCGAAGCAAAAGACGATACTCTGAACGGGAGGTCATCATTCGGTAGGGGTCGGGACAACCCTTGGTGATAAGGTCGTCAATAAGGGTGCCTATGTAAGAGGAAGAGCGCTCCAGCACCATAGGCGGCTTGCCTAGACAGCGCAAAGCAGCGTTTACGCCTGCAACAAGACCTTGTGCGGCGGCCTCTTCATAGCCCGACGAGCCGTTAAACTGACCTGCGCCGTAAAGCCCCTCAAAATCCAAAAACTCCAGGGTGGCGGCAAGACCCGTTGGGTCAATGCAGTCGTATTCTATGGCGTAGGCAGGGCGCATAATCTGAGCGTTTTCAAGCCCGGGAATGGTGTGGTAAAAGGCAATTTGCACGTCTTCCGGCAATGAGGACGAGGCGCCTTGAATATACATTTCGTCGGTATCAAGACCACAGGGCTCTATAAACAGCTGATGACGGGGCTTGTCGGCAAAGCGCACGATTTTATCCTCTAACGAGGGGCAATAGCGTGGACCTACCCCCTCAATCATTCCGCTGTAAAGGGGCGAGCGGTGGATGTTATCAAGAATTACCTGCTTGGTTTGGTCGTTAGTGTAGGTGATGTGGCAAACCGAGCGGTTTTCGGGCTTTTTATCAACCGAATAGGATACCGCACAGGCAATGTCGTCACCCTGCTGAACCTCAAGCTGTGAAAAGTCGATGGTGTTGCGGTTAACTCTGGCAGGGGTGCCCGTTTTAAAGCGGCGCAGCTTTATGCCAAGACGGCGTAAAGAATCGGAAAGCCGGGTAGCGGGAAACAATCCGTCGGGACCACCCTCGTAGGATACGTCGCCTATATAAATGCGACCGCCCAAAAAGGTGCCCGTGGCCAATATGGCGCATTTGGCAGAGAAAAGGGCGCCCAACTTGGTAGTAAGTTGCCAATTATCCCCAACTTTGCTAATATCTGTAATTTCTGCCTGCCTAAGCTCAAGGTTGGGCTGTTGCTCAAGGGTTTTTTTCATATAAGCGCTGTAACCGCGGCGGTCAATTTGGGCTCGCAAGCTGTGCACGGCGGGGCCTTTGCCTAAATTAAGCATACGCAGTTGAATAAGGGTGGCGTCGGTGGCTTTGGCAATTTCGCCACCCAAGGCGTCCACCTCTCGCACAAGG
>JAZQSG010000299.1:0-9368 GCA_045630025.1 Acutalibacteraceae bacterium | reverse complement strand
ACTGTGTGGCTAAGGTTTCCGATAAACCGGAAATCCAGGGCAACACCGTTATCAGCAGCCAGTACAAACAGCCCTTGCTCGAGTTCTCCGGCTCTTGCGCAGGTTGTGCAGAAACCGCTTATGCTCGCCTTGTAACCCAGTTGTTCGGCGACAGAATGTATATCTCTAACGCAACCGGTTGTTCATCCATTTGGGGTGGCCCCGCTGCAACCTCTCCCTACACCGTAAACGCTAAGGGTCAGGGTCCTGCTTGGGCTAACTCTTTGTTCGAGGATAATGCCGAGCACGGTCTTGGTATGTACCTCGGTCAAAAGGCCATCCGTGAGCGCTTGGCCGAAAAGGTTAAGGAAATGGCTGCTTCTGACAAGGCATCTGCCGAGTTCAAGGCCGCTGCCGACAAGTACTTTGAAACCTATGAGGATGGCAACGCAAACGCTGCTGCTACCGACGCTTTGGTTGCAGAGCTTGAAAAGGCCGCTGCTGCAGGTTGCCCCGTTGCACCCGAAGTATTGTCAAGCAAAGAATACCTCTCTAAGAAGTCTGTTTGGATCTTCGGTGGTGACGGCTGGGCATACGATATCGGCTTCGGCGGTGTTGACCACGTTCTTGCTTCCGGCAACGACGTAAACATCTTCGTATTTGATACCGAGGTTTACTCTAACACCGGCGGTCAGGCATCTAAGGCATCACAGATCGGTCAGGTTGCACAGTTCGCTGCTGCAGGTAAGGCCATTTCTAAGAAGTCTTTGTCTGAAATTGCTATGTCTTACGGCTACGTATACGTTGCACAAATTGCTATGGGTGCCGATATGAATCAGACCCTCAAGGCCATCCAAGAGGCAGAGGCATATCCCGGTCCCTCACTCATCATCGGTTACGCTCCTTGCGAGATGCACTCTATCAAGGGCGGTATGGTAAACTGCCAGAACGAGATGAGAAAGGCAGTTGCTTGCGGTTACTGGAATATGTTCCGCTTCAACCCCGCAGCAAAGGCACAGGGCAAGAATCCTCTTACCCTCGACAGCAAGCCCGCTTCTGCCGATTATAAGGAGTTCATCCTTGGCGAAGCTCGTTACGCTTCTCTTACCCGTTCCTTCCCCGAGCGTGCTGAGGAATTGTTTGACAAGGCCGCACAGAACGCTAAGGAGCAGAGAGCACACCTTGAGAAGTTGGTTGAGCTTTACAAGCCCGAATAATTTCAATAATCAGCAACAGCTCAAAGCTAATGCATAACAATAAGGCCCGATGAGCGCAAGCTTGTCGGGCCTTGATTTTAACGAGGTTAATTATGTTTGACGCAAAAAAGATAAAGCTGTTTTTATTTGATATGGACGGCACTATCTATCTGGGCGACCGATTGTTTGAGCCCACCCTGCCCCTGCTTGAAAAAATTAAAATGCAGGGCAACCGCTACCTTTTTATGACCAACAATTCGTCAAAAAGTGTCAGCGCCTATGTTGAAAAGCTGAAAAAGCTTGGCATTTCCGCCTGCAAAGAGGACTTTTTAACCTCATCCCAGGCCACCGCCTATTATTTGCTGAAGCACCACAAGGATTGCCTTATTTACGTGGCCGGCACTCAGTCGTTAAAGGATGAGCTTATCTCGGCAGGGCTTAATATCACCGACCGCAGGCAAGAAGGAGTAAACTGCCTTGTTTGCGGCTTTGATACCGAGCTTACCTTTAAAAAGCTTGAGGATATGAGCATTCTTTTGCTTGATAAAGAGCTGCCCTATATCGCCACCAACCCCGATATGGTGTGCCCCACCGAGTATGGCTACGTGCCCGATTGCGGCTCGGTGTGCGATATGATATTTAACGCCACGGGGCGCCGACCCACCGTTATAGGCAAGCCCAACTCACTTATGGTTGACCTTGCCGTTGAAAAGTGGGGCTGCACCAAAGAGCAAACCCTGCTTATAGGTGACCGCCTTTATACCGATATCGCCTGCGGCAACAACGCAGGCATAAACACCCTGTTGGTGTTAAGCGGTGAAACCGACGCAAAAATGGCAGAGCACTCCCCCCACAAGGCAACCTCAACCCTTAACCACATTGGCGAGCTGTCAATGCTGTTAGATTGATTAAACGCTAAAACCCCCGTGTGACGTTGCACACAGGGGTTTTTATTTTGCAAAAATTATTTAATGCATTCCCGCAGCTTGGCGGTGTTTTCGGACAGGTCGCCGCCCTTTGCAAAAATGCTTGAGGTGCCTGCAACAAAAATGTTGGCACCTGCATCACTCATAAGACGAGCATTCTCAAAGCTGACGTTGCCGTCTACCTCAATTTCAATACGTTCGTAGCCGTTGGCGTCAAGATATTGGCGCAGGTCGCTAATCTTTTTAAGGGTGGCCTTTACCAGCTTTTGACCTGCAAAGCCGGGGTTAACGGTCATAATCAGCACGCCGTCTATATCGTCAAGCAGATTTTCCAGCATACAAATGGGGGTGCCGGGGTTAATGGCAACCATTGCCTTGGCGCCGCGGGCCTTGATAGCGCCAACCGCCCTGTGAACGTGGGGGGTAGACTCATAGTGAACGGCCACGTAATCACCCTCGCCAAAGCAAAACCAATCCAGTTTGCTTTCGGGATTGTTAACCATTAGGTGAATATCAAGGGGGATATTAGTTGCCCCCTTCAACGCCTTAACAAAATCGGTGCCAAGGGTAAAGTTGGGCACAAAGCTGCCATCCATAATATCAACGTGAATATACTCGATGCCGTTTGCTTCAAAGGCCTTTACGGTTTCTTTAAGGGCAAACCAATCGACGCACATTACCGATGGAGAAATTTGCTTATTCATTTTCGTCCCCTCCGTTCATAATCAGCATAACCTTGTTGTAAAATTCCTTGCGCTCTTTCATCATTTCAAAGGCGGCGTTGCAATCCTTAAGCTCATATCGGTGGGTAATAAGGGGCTTAACGCAAATTTTGCCCTCTGCCATAGCGGTCAAAGAATCTTGCCAATCGTTTTGAATATCGTTATAGGATGAGTTCCAGGTGCCAAAAAGCTTAAGCTCTTTGCGCAAAATATACCAATAGGTATCTTGAGCCATATTAACCTCGCCCGCGGGGTTGCCCATAAGCACCACCCTGCCTGCCGGCTTAACCGCCTTTAAGCAGCGGCGTATTGCCTCTGAATGGCCGGTGCCCTCCACAACGCAGGTTACCTCGTCACCCTCGTTATATTGGTCAAAGCCCATGCTTTTGGCAACCTCTATTTTGCGGTCGTCAATATCAAAATAATAAACCTTGTCGGCACCCATAGACTTTGCCCATTGGCCCGCAATAATGCCGATGGGGCCTGCCCCCGAAATCAACAGCGTGTCTCCCTTTTTAACGTTAAGCTTCATTACGGCGTGGCGGGCCACCGATACCGGCTCGCACATAGCGCCCTCACCGTAAGAAAGATTTTCGGGCATAGTAAGCAAATTCCAGCGCTTGATTGCAATGTATTCGCTCATACCGCCGTCACGGCGTGAGCCGTAATAATCGTAGCTTTCGCAGGTGGCATAGCTGCCTTGCTTGCAGCTTTCGCACTTAAAGCAAGGTATAAGGGGAAAAATTGCTGCCTTTTTTCCTTCAAGCTCGCCCTTGGGGTCGTGCACAACCTTGCCCGAAAACTCGTGACCTATAACCGTAGGAAAATGATAGGTGCCCTTGGTGTAAACACGGGGCAAATCGCTGCCGCAAACACCACAGCACTTAACCTCAACCAGCACCTCGTCATCCATACATTCAGGAAGGGGGGCGCTTTCGTAACGCAGGTCGTTTATTGCGTAAAGATTGGCTCTGTGATTGGTTTTCATTTTGGCTCTTCCTTTTTGCATCTTTTTATGTTATGATAAAGCAAACGAAAGCATTTGACAATGTTTGGCGGTGTTTTTGATAAACAATCAGTTATAACGAATATTATTGAAAGTAAAAAAAAGTATTTGAAAGCGAGAATGACAGATGTATAATTTAGAACGGCAAGAGCAAATTTTAACAATACTTGAAAACAACAAAAGTGCCAGCGTAAAAGACCTTGCGGCCGCGCTGTACGTCAGCTTGCCCACAATCAGGCGGGATTTGACGGCGCTTGAAGAGCAAGGCAAGGTGCAGCGCACCCACGGTGGCGTGGTGCTTCGCAAAGCTTCCGACGCTGAAATTCCCCTGATTTTCAGAGAAGACCAAAACAACTCGTCAAAAAAGGCAATAGCAAAAAAAGCCGCCGAATTTATCAGCGACGGCGACGTAATTTTTCTTGATGCATCCTCTACCGTTTCCTATCTTATCCCCTATTTAGAACGGTTTAACGACATTATAGTGGTAACCAACAGCCCAAAAATTTCTATGAAGCTTGGCGAAAGAAAAATCAAAAACTATTGCACGGGCGGGCTGCTGCTTATGCATTCGGTTGCCCTTGTTGGCAATGAAACCGAGCGCTTTATTGCCAACATTAACGCCGACCTTTTCTTTTTCTCAAGCCGCGGATATACCGAAAACGGCACTATCACCGACTCTTCAGAGCTTGAGGCGGCGGTTAAAAAGGCCATGCTTAAAAACGCCGCCCGCAGCTATTACTTGTGCGACAGCAGCAAACGCGGCCAAAAATACGCCTTTAACATTTGCAGCGTTAAAGAGGTATGCCAAATTATTGATGAAAAATAAAAAAAGCCCTATGGGTGCTAACGGCACCCATAGGGGAGGTTTTATTTTATAAATTTATAAATGCAGGTACAAATTCTCTTTCAATAACAGCCGGCACCGAAAGACCGTTTCGGGTGATAATTTCGATTTCACTGTTTGTCAGCAATACGTCGTCATCATCCTTAATGACTCTGAAAAGGTATTCGCCGTTACCCTTTTCTTCCAAATGGACGACGGCGTCGGCCTTGCCCTGCGCCTTTATATCATAAACGAAGCCCCTAACCATTTGCTTTTTATGCTCAACCTTCTTTAGACTTACAACAAAGTATTTAGAACCCGGTGGAGGACAACTGTAATAATCGGTGAAAAGGCCGCGGGATTGCAGACCAAACCACGTGCCCGCCCATAAAGCTAAATAAATAGCCAGCACTATTATTATAAACAAATCAGGGTTAGAGTTATGCACTTCACTAAACAAAAGCGGAACAGTCACAACAAAAACAGATGCAAACTGTAAAATATTGCTCCACATATACAGCTTGCTCATAGGATATGCACGGTAAGATATCTTATTGCAGTTTTTGCAATGCACCTCCGGAGGATACCACCATAATTTTCGGGGCCAATAGTACAATGTCATAAAAGAATGAAAACCGTCTCTTTTAAACAGCTTGTCGCCGCAGTGGGGGCATCTTTCTTGAAACATATCGGTTACTCTCAAATTGCACCACCCTAATTTTATATAGTACGTCTTTGATTATATCATTTTGAGACGTTTGTGTCAACAAAAAGCCCACTGTCGGTTGACAGTGGGCTTGCTTTAACTATTACAGAATAATTGAGGTGCCGTCCATTTCTTCGGGCTGAGGAAGCTCCATCAGCTTAAGAATGGTGGGTGCAATATCGCACAGCTTGCCGCCCTCACGGAGGGTGCAATCCTTACCGATAACCACAAAGGGTACGGGGTTGGTGGTGTGTGCGGTAAAGGCAGAGCCGTCGGTGTCAACCATACGATCAGCGTTGCCGTGGTCGGCGGTGAGCAGCATTATGCCGCCCATTTCGGCAGTGGCCTCGGCCACTCTGCCAACGCAGGCATCAACCGTTTCAACAGCGGTAACTGCGGCATCAAAAACGCCGGTGTGACCAACCATATCGCAGTTGGCAAAATTAAGCACAACCACGTCGTATTTGCCACTCTTTATGGCATCAACAACCTTGTCGCAAACGGGCACTGCGCTCATTTCGGGCTGCATATCGTAGGTTGCAACCTTGGGTGATGCAACAAGAATTCTGTCTTCACCCTCAAACTCAACCTCACGGCCGCCGTTAAAGAAGAAGGTTACGTGAGCATACTTTTCGGTTTCGGCAATGCGAAGCTGGGTTTTGCCCATTTTTGCAAGATATTCACCTAAAGTATTGGTAAGAGATTGGGGCTTAAAGGCCACCTGCACGTTAGGCATAGAGGCGTCGTATTGGGTCATGCAAACATAGTAAACATCCTGTCTGCCGCCTTTACGCTCAAAACCGTTAAACTCATCGTCAACAAAGGTGCGGGTGATTTCGCGGGCGCGGTCGGGGCGGAAGTTGAAGAATACAACCGAGTCGCCACTCTTAATACGCTCGGTGCCCTCAACAACGGTGGGAAGCACAAACTCATCGGTAAGATACTTGCCGTCGCCGTCGATGGTTTCGTATGATTTTCTGACTGCTGCAGCGGCATCGTCGGTTTGATTGCCCTCGCCATAAACCAAAGCGGCGTAGGCAAGGCCGACTCTGTCCCAACGGTTGTCGCGGTCCATTCCGTAGAAGCGACCCATAACGGTTGCGATTTTGCCAACGCCTATTTCGGCAAGCTTTGCATTGCAGGCGTCGATGAAATCTGCCGCAGATGCAGGAGGCACGTCACGGCCGTCAAGCAAAGCGTGAATGTAAACGCGGCTGAGCCCTGCCTTTTTAGCCATATCAACAAGGGCATACAAATGCTCGATGTGGCTGTGCACACCACCGTCGGAAAGGAGTCCCATAAAGTGAAGGGCGCTGCCCTTGGCCTTGCAGTTTTCAATAGCACCGCAAAGGGCCTCGTTGGTGTAGATGTCTCCATCCTTAGCCGACTTGGTGATGCGGGTCAGTTCTTGATACACCACTCTGCCTGCGCCGATGTTGGTGTGGCCAACCTCACTGTTACCCATCTGACCGTCGGGAAGACCGACATCCATACCCGATGCGCCGATGGCTGTGGCAGGATTTTCGCTCATTATGCGGTCAAGGTTGGGGGTTGCGGCAGAGAATATGGCATTGCCCTCGTTAACGGGGTTGATGCCAAAGCCGTCCATAATAGTAAGAACAACGGGTTTTTTCATCATTTTCTCCTTGTTCGGTATTAACTGATAAAATTATTTGCTTGCTGCCTTAACGATAACAGAAAAATCTGCTGCCTTAAGTGATGCGCCACCGATAAGACCGCCGTCAACATCAACTCTGCTGAGAAGCTCGTCAGCGTTGCCTGCGTTCATAGAGCCGCCGTACTGAATAGTAACTGTCTCAGCATTATCCTCGCCGTAAAGGGCGGCAAGAGTCTCACGGATAACAGCGCAAACCTCTTGTGCCTGGTCGGCGGTAGCGGTTCTGCCGGTGCCGATAGCCCAAACGGGCTCATAGGCGATGATAATCTTGTTAAGCTTGTCTGCGGTGATGCCCTGAAGAGCAATCTTGGTCTGAAGAGCAACAAGCTCATTGGTAACGCCCTGGTCGCGCTGCTCAAGATACTCACCAACGCAAACGATAGCGGTAAGACCTGCCTCAACAGCAGCAAGGGTGCGCTTGTTAACGGTAACATCGGTGTCACCAAAATAGGTGCGGCGCTCGCTGTGGCCGGTGATTACATATTCAACACCTGCGGCAACCAGCATATCGGCAGAAATCTCGCCGGTGTAGGCACCGCTCTTTTCCCAATGGCAGTTTTCGGCACCAATTTTGATATTGCTGCCCTTTGCGGCCTCAACAGCAGCGGCAATATCGATATAGGGTACGCAAAGCACTACATCACAGTCGGCATCGGCCACCAGGGGCTTCATCTCGTTAATAAGTGCAGTGGTCTCTGCGGGAGTTTTGTTCATTTTCCAGTTACCGGCAATAACGGCCTTACGAACAGATTTTTTCATAGTGGTACTTCCTTTCGTTATTCATAACAATCGGGAGGAAATGCGTTTGCAGTCCTCCCGAATGAAATTATTGGTTTAATTATTTGTCGTCAGCAGCAGCTACACCGGGAAGCTCTTTGCCCTCGAGGAATTCGAGAGAAGCGCCGCCACCGGTAGAGATGTGGCTCATCTTGTCGCCAAAGCCCAGGTTGTTAACTGCAGCAGCAGAGTCGCCACCACCGATGATGGTAACAGCATCGGTATCAGCAAGGGCCTGTGCAACAGAGATGGTGCCGTTTGCAAGACTGGGGTTCTCAGAAACGCCCATAGGTCCGTTCCAAACAACGGTTTTGGCAGACTTAACGGCATCTGCAAACATCTTTGCACTTTCGGGTCCGATATCGAGGCCCATCCATCCCTCTTCAATAAGGGTTGAGGGGAACACCTTGGTCTCGATGGGAGCATCGATAGGATCGGGGAATGCCTTGGTTGCAACGTTGTCAACGGGAAGAAGAATCTTTACGCCCTTTTCTTCGGCGCGCTTGAGCATCTCTTGGCAATATTCAATCTTGGTCTCGTCAACCAAAGAATCGCCAACCTTGTAGCCCTGTGCGGTGATGAAGGTGTAGGCCATACCGCCACCGATGATAAGGGTGTCGGCCTTGTTAAGAAGATTTTCAATAACGCTGAGCTTGTCAGCTACCTTTGCACCGCCGAGGATGCAAACGAAGGGACGAACGGGATTTTCAACAGCGTTGCCAAGATACTGAAGCTCTTTACCCATAAGGTAACCTACAACACTGGTATCAACAAACTCGGTAACACCAACGGTTGAGCAGTGTGCTCTGTGGGCGGCACCGAAAGCATCGTTAACATAGATTTCGCAAAGAGAAGCAAGCTCTTTAGAGAAGGCCTCGCCGTTTTTGGTCTCTTCTGCGCGATAGCGGGTGTTTTGAAGAAGAACAACGTCGCCATCCTTCATTGCTTCAACAGCAGCACGGGCGTTTTCGCCAACAACGCAATCATCGGCAGCAAAAACAACGGGCTGACCGAGATGCTGTGCCAAACGCTCGGCAACGGGAGCCAAAGAAAGCTCGGGCTTGGGCTCGCCCTTGGGCTTGCCAAGGTGAGAGCAAAGAATAACTCTGCCACCGTCAGCAATAAGCTTTTTGATGGTGGGCAGGGCCTTTACGATACGGTTTTCGTCGGTGATAACACCATTCTTGAGGGGCACGTTGAAGTCGCAACGTACAAGCACCTTTTTGCCTTTGACAACAATATCGTCAACGGTCTTTTTGTTAAGAGTGTTCATAAGTTAACATCCTTTCAAATGTGTATTTACAATAGTATAGCATACCTAATACATTTTAATACAAACTTTACCATTTTTCAAGAGAATAATTTGAGTTTATCCGCTTTTTATTAAGTTTGTCCAAAAAATGACAAATTATACCCGCCATTATGTGCCACCCCGTTAATTTGTTGGGGTTTTAGCGTGTTGCAAAGCACCCTATTGTTCCAACGGTAGGCCGCAATAAAAACCCCCCCGCATAGGGGGGGGTATTTCATTTTCGGGCATAGCCCTATACGATAT
>JAZQSG010000298.1:0-4008 GCA_045630025.1 Acutalibacteraceae bacterium | reverse complement strand
GAATAAAGGAAAAAGGCATAGCCCAAACGGGCTATGCCATATCCTGCGAAAAAACTGTCCTTTAGAGTACACCCCTAATCCTGCTGTTTTTTTATTCTACTGCTTTTAAAGATTCCACCAAATCTATCTTATTAATCTTCGGGCGCATAAGTATGTTTACAACAACTACAAAAACAACCGATAAAACTGACGAAGCAACGTAGCTGAGGGGATAAATTTCGCGTCCAAACATAACCATATCAATTTCAGCTGTGTTAATTACGTACATAGCTAAAATGTAACCAAGGCCAATGCCGATTGCCGTACCAATTAAAGAAATAACCGTGTTTTCTCTGAAAACGTATCTGTACATCTCTTTTTTGGTAAAGCCAAGAACCTTAAGGGTTGCAATTTCTCGAGTTCTTTCTGCAATGTTTATATCGGTTAAATTATAAACCACAACAAACGACAATGCAGCGGCCGACAATATCATAACAACTATGATAACGCTCAATATTTTTACAATATCACTAAAGGTAGATTTTACTTCAGAGTTAAATTTAACACCCAGCACTGCCTTTGACTTAATTAACTTTTCTGCCAGTTTGGTTTCATTGCCATCATATTTAATAAGCGCTGTATTATATTCCGCTGATTTTCCTACAACGTTTGAATAAACCTCATTGGGGATGTAAACGTAGTGTCCTGCATAATTTTCAACCACTCCCCTAACCTTAAAGGAGTATTTCTTTCCGTTTATATCAAGCTTAATTTTATCGCCTTTATCAACACTCAACAGCTTTGAAAGCTTTTCGGTTATAAGGCAACCGTCATTAAGGGAATACGCCTTGCCGCTTGTTCTTTCCCTTAATTTTATATATTTGCTAAGCTGCTTATTGTTTTCAGGAACTATTACGTTAACCTCTTCCGAAGCTTTTTTATACTCTGCCTTGTGTGTTTTTTGATAGCACATAAGCCAATCGTCAACACCATTTGCAGACATTGCAGAATCGGCCTTCTCGTAATTCTCATAATAAGCAGTACCGTCAAAGTTCCAAATTTGATCAAACTGCTTGTTAATAATATCGGTAACTGAATCTCTTAGCCCAAATCCCGTTATCATTAATGCTGCGCAGCCGGCAATGCCCACAAGAGTCATCATCTTGCGCTTTTTATGCAAAAACATATTTCTTGCAATAACCTTTTGGGTAAAGCTAAGCTTATTCCAAATAAACTTAATTTTATCAAGAAAAACGCGTTTAACGGGCTTGGGGGCTTTGGGTCGCATTAAGCTGCCGGGAGTATTATTAAACTCTTTTGAGCAAGCAGCAATTACAGTCAGAAAAATACAAACAGACATTATAAAGGAGGATGCTAACGCAATATCAAATCTAAAAGGTGTTACCTGACAGTTAATGGTGTACAGCATTGAATAGGTAAACAATATAACCTTGGGGAAAAGGATAAAGCCGATGCTTACACCAACGCCACATCCCAACAAGGTTGCTATCATAGCATAGGCAACGTAGCGGGCTGTTATTGAAAGATTTGAATAGCCGAGCGCCTTTAGAACGCCAATTTTTGTTCTATGCTCACCTACAAGTCGGGTCATATTTGTAAGGCAAACAAGCATTGCAACGAGCAAAAAGAAGGCGGGGAAAACTTTTGAAATGTTACCGATTCTTTCAGCATTTTCTCCAAATTCAGAATGACCGGGTAAATCTGAACGGTCGCTGAAATACCACAGATTATCAAAATTAGAATATATCTTCCCTACTGCTTCAACCACTTGATTTAAGGATTCACTTAGCTGTGCGCGAGACTGGTCGTAAATAGCAATTCGAGCATTATACTCAGCAAGTGCAGAGCGGTAAGAAATGGTCATTTGAACAAGTTCTTCAGCGGTTAAATTATTAGCACCGTTAATCTCTTTAAAGCTTTCATCTGCAGATGCATAGGCCGAATCATATTCTTTGGTTGCCTTCTCAAGGGCGGCTTTTTTATCGGTAACCAACTTCTCCTTTGCAGGCAAATCTTTATTTATAGCATCCGCCTCCGCCTGAAGCGTGTCGATCTCTTGTTGAAGAGTTTTATATTCTTCGCTTTCAGCATCGGTCATAGCTGCAAGAAGAGCTCTTTTTTCATCAACGAGTTTAATTTTACTTTCGTAAGAGCTTTTAGCAGCTGCAAGGTCTTCCTCTGCTTTGCTTACTTCGCCCTGAAGCTTAAGAACAACGTTCATAAGCTGATCGTACTTTGCAACCTCTTGTTCAATAAAGGATTCGGTTTGCTCAAGTGTGTGCTGCAAGCCAATACTCTTTGAATCAATTAAATCTTTTGTTTTATCAAGGTAATCTTTATTTTTAATAAGCTCGTTATATTCGTTATCAAGCTTTTCTTTAGCATCGTAAACAGCAGTTACAGATTGTGCAAGATCAGAATCGTACTTGTTTAAATCAAGCTTTCTATAATCGTAGCTACCATCCAAAATAGATTTCAAACGATTATCCAAAATGCCGTCAAGTCTTTTAATTACGCTATCCACGGCATTTTTATATTCTTTAGAATAACAGTCGTATTTGCGCAAAAAATCGCACTTTATAAACAAGGTGTTGGGGTCGCCCTTAAATGCATCTTCATTCAAAAAAGCAACCGTGCCAACCTGTCCGTTACCTATACTCGTAGTGCCGTATTGTGTGCCCGATATATACATAGCTGTATCAACCAGACCTACAACCTTAAACTCATCACAGTTAAAATTATCGCCCTGGATTTTAATAACGTCACCTATTTTTATGGGCATAGATACGCTGTTTGCATCAACAACACACTCGTTTAATGAGGTCGGCAAACGGCCCTGATTAACCTCGGGAGTGTTTATTTTATTGCTGTATGAGTAAAACTTAATAACCCCTTCGGTTTTGTCAACCTTTGTCAAGCAATCATAAGCGTACGCTTTAACGGGGTCAGCGTCAACCTGCTCTTTTATGATGTTTATATCTTCTTCGGTAAAACCGTCAACAGATATAATGCTAAAATCCATAAGCAGCTGATTGTTATAATACTGATTAGCCGAATCAATCATATCGGGTTTGGCAGCTCTTAAACCTGCAAAAAATCCGACACCTATGGCCACAATCGCAAATATTGAAATAAATCGGCTGAAATTACTTTTTATATCTCTTAAAACCGATATAAAACCAATTGTTTTCATACTTTCTTTTACCACTCTATATTCTTAATTGATTTGGGTCGTTTATTAACCTTAACAGAATCTACCTTGCCGTTTTTTAACGCTATAACTCTGTTAGCCATAGGTGAAATGGCTGCGTTATGCGTAACCACAACAACGGTCATACCTTCTTTTTTGCAAAAATCCTGCAACAATTGCAAAACCATTTTGCCGGTATTGTAATCAAGCGCGCCGGTTGGCTCATCACAAAGCAAAAGCTGAGGCCTTTTAGCCAATGCTCTTGCAATAGCAACACGCTGCTGCTCACCGCCCGAAAGCTGTGAAGGAAAATTATTAATTCTTTCGGAAAGACCAACCTTTTCCAGCATCTCTTCAGAAGGCATTGAATCCTTGCACAGTTGAGATGATAACTCAACGTTTTCTTTTGCAGTAAGGTTGTTTATAAGATTATAAAATTGAAAAACAAATCCTACATCATTACGTCTGTACTCTACAAGTTGTTTTGCAGACAAAGTACTAACCGTTATATCGGCAACGGTTATTTCACCCTCGGTGCAATAATCCATACCGCCTAAAAGGTTTAATACCGTTGTTTTGCCTGAACCCGACGGGCCTGTAACAACACAAAACTCGCCCTTTTCAATTTCAAAATCAATTCCGTCAAGGGCATTTATTGTAATTTCACCCATGGAATATGTCTTTTTTACATTTTTTAAAGAAACGTAACTCAAAATTATCACCTATCTCTTGAATTTGACGATTATATATGCATAATTAATTATTGGGATGTGAAAAACAAATGAAGGAATTTCTAAATTATCTGCTGATGAAATGCA
>JAZQSG010000297.1:0-10390 GCA_045630025.1 Acutalibacteraceae bacterium | reverse complement strand
GTTGGGGTAGTAACGCTTGGTTGTTTCGTCAAGACCCACGATTGATCCAAGCTTATGCTCGCTGATAAAAGCTCTGACCTTGTCGGCGGTGCTTTTTTCAATGCGTGACTTGATTTTTTCGTAATAGGTCTTTTTTTGTGTTTGCTTATAAACGGTTTCGTACTCAAGATCAAGAATTTCACTAAGACCCTTGGCAATTGTTTTGCGCTCTTCGTCGTTTTCGATATCTTGAGGAGTTATGTAAACCGTCCAAGCGGTTGCGCTTGTTGCCAACACCTCGTAATTGCAGTCGTAAATATCTCCGCGTTTTGCAGAAAGGGTGGTATCGCTAAGCTGCTGAGCGGCTGCCTTTGCCTTGTAGTCTTCGCCGTTGATTATCATTATCTTTACAAGGTTCACCGATGCGGCGCCAAAGAAAATCAAGACGATAACACAGATTATCGCAAACATTCGCATTCGCATGGATTTGGTGCTTCCGTCAGACATTTTTATCCCTTTCCTTTCAAAAAATTGAGCATTTTTTAATAAAAACACTCTCCCGATAAAATCACGAAATGAGAGTTAAAACTTTACGCTCCAACTCTCATAATAATACGATTAAATTATACTGTATATTTTTTCATTATATTACTCTTCTGCCTGTGCAGTAACAAGACCGTTGCCATCTTTTACCTCCACAACATCCACGTCTGCAGAGCATATATAGTTCATCTGATAGGGCTCGGCTTTTTGCATTCCAAGCTTTTTGGCCGAATCCTCAAGGTTTTTATATGCTATTTCGTTCTCCAGCTTCATTTCAAGACTGATTTGCTCGCTGTGAAGTCTTTCATTTTCGGTTTGTGCTTTGTTTATTTGAGTAGTTACCTCGGTAACCTGCACGCGCAAATAAATGTTGCCGATTATCAACGCCAGCATAACAACCGAGAAAAAAACGGTCAATAATCTTTTGCTTTTTGCTTTAGACCGTGCTTTTTTAGAGGTTGAATTTGAAGCAGCAGCTTTTTTGCGGTCAAGCTCTACAATATTATCTTGTTTTTTCTCGCGAGGCATAAACATATCAAAATCATATGCAAAGCTGTCCACATAATATCTGCTCATCGATATTCATCCTCCTCTATAATTTTTTCACTGCCCTTAATTTGGCACTTCTTACTCGGTAGTTATCGTCAATTTGACTGCCCGTGGGCTCTATTGCTTTTCTTGTAACCAATTTTGCCTTGGGAGTTTTGCCGCACACGCACACCGGCATATCAGGGGGGCAGGTGCAGCCCTTGCACCACTCTTGAAAGCGATGCTTTACCATTCTGTCTTCAAGAGAGTGAAAGGATATTATTGAAACCACGCCGCCTTTGTTAAGTCGGTCAAGAGCTTTGTCAAGAAAGGTTGACAGGTGGTCAAGCTCGCCGTTTACCGCAATGCGCAGTGCCTGAAAGGTTCTGCGGGCGGGATGTCCGTCGCGTCGTGCAGCTGCCGGTACTGCCGAGGAAATGATTTCGGCAAGCTGTGTTGTGGTTTCGATAGGCGATATTTGCCTTGACTCTATTATTGCGTTGGCTATACGCCATGCAAAACGTTCATCTGAATACTCACGAATTATTCTGGCTAAAGAATCAGCATCATAACTGTTTACCATATCTTTTGCCGTCATTCCGCTTTGGCTCATTCGCATATCAAGGGGGGCTTCCTTGTGATAAGAAAATCCGCGCTCTGCCCTATCAAGCTGAGGTGACGATACACCCAAATCCAAAAGCAGACCGTCAACCCGTTCTATACCCAGGTTATCAAGAACGCTGTCAAAATCGCTAAAATCTGATCTTACAACCTGAGCGTTGGGGTAATTGCTGAGCCGTTTAGTTGCTGCCTCGATTGCATCGGGGTCTTTATCGATAGAAATCAGCCGACCCGTAGTAAGCTTGGAAGCAATCAAAGATGAATGACCGCCGCCACCTGCCGTGCCGTCTACATATATTCCATCGGGTTTAATATCCATTACGTCAACTGCTTCATTAAGCAGCACCGTATTATGCACAAATTCCATAATTAAAAGTCAATACCTGCCATAATTTCGGCAATGTCCTCCGCGCCAAGCTGCTCGTAGGCGCCGTTCCACTTGGCTTCATCCCAAATTTCTATGGTGCTGCCGTTACCGATTATGCAAACGTTATCTTCAATACCGGCATAGTTGCGAAGCTCTTGAGGAATGTTGACTCGACCCTGGGCGTCACAATCTGCCCTGCAGGCGCGACCGTTAATAATACGGTTGACCTTGAGCTTTTGGCCCATAGATAATGCTTCTATCTTTTCCTGCAAAACATCCCAGCTTGCAGAGGGGTAAACAGAAAGACAGGGCTGACCGTCAAGAGGCACAGAAACAACAAAATTCTCACCAAGCTCTTCTCTAAGCTTGGAGGGGATGAAAACGCGGCCTTTTTTATCAACCGTGTGTCGATATGTATTCATAAATGACATATTGGCCGCTCCTTTCCTTTGTTTTTGCACCACTTTAAACCACTTTCCCACACTTTTATGGGATTACAATGCAATTATAGTATAATAAACCGCAAATTGCAAGAGTTAACATAAAAAAACATTTTGAAATATTAACCAAATTTTACGATATATAAAAATACACAATATATTGTGCTATCCCCCTTCAACACCAACAATATGCGTTTTTTCGACGAGAAAATATATAAAAATGCACATAAGAACAAATGTTCTTATGTGCATTTTTACCAAATAATATATCCTATTTGTACATCAGAAGCGTATCAGCTTCCGATTAGGTTTACATAAAGCAGGTTACGACAATAATCCGCCATACTCCCCTAAAACCGATGCAAAATATAAATATTTAAACATAGCGGCAGGGGTTGAGTAAATATCGGTGCAATCGTAATACATTTTAATATCTGCGCCCATTTGTTGGCAAGAAAAAACGTCGCACAAAATTTTCATCATTCTTTGGGCGTCTTCAATATTATCTTCATTCATAAACAGCACCCGTTCGTACATTAGACCGCCGTAATCATCGGTATATGATACGTGCGCTCCTTCCGACTCGTCGCCCTTTAGCAGCAGCTGCATAGATGACGACTCGTTGCTGAAATAAAAATTCATTTCTATTGCCGTGCCCAAGAAGCCTGCATCCTGCAGATTTAAAATGTTATTAACTATATGCTCAAAACCTGATGAACGACCCGACCAACCTTTAAAGCTGTTTGAGTTTGCGCTTTTAAGCACCTCTTTCGTTGGTTCAGCCACATTAAACACATCAAGATAGGTTGCTATAAATACCGTCTGCAAAAATTTAATAAAATCTTTTCTGTTTTTAACCACACATCTTAGCTCACCGTTTTCAGACGGCACAAAACCAAGCATCTGCACCGATAAATTTTCAAGCCGTTTTTTGCAGGTTTCATAATCGTTGGTAAGTGCCATCAGCGCATTAGCCGCCGCACCGTTATCGGAAATCATCCGCTCACCGTCAGTCATACCCGCAGACAGCACAAGGCATCGGTCGGTGCCGGGCAAAAGAATGGGCAACATCACGTCGGTATGGTCAGTATATCTTACCATATGGATAGAACTTAAAATATGCTCTTTAAGATCCTCAAAATTTTTAAACTGCTGAGAAGACGGGGTTAATATTTTGTTAAGCATTGCCCTGCGCGATGGATAATTGGCGGCATCTTCATTTTGATAAAAATCAAGCGAATCGAATTTTTTAAGCAAAACGTCTACACCCTTAGGAACAATAGCATTTAAAAACCCGGCTTCAAGCTTTGAAACAAGGGCAACGAAAAGATAATCTGCAGTAAGCACAGTTTTTTCTTTTGAATGAATTACATCAAAAGCAACGGCAATTACATCGTCGTACAGTTCAAATCTTCCGCTGCACGAAATATTTATTTTGTTGCACAGTTGTTCGGTGTGCTTTTTATACCCTGTAACGCAAACTGCCTCTTCCAGCAAACACATCAGCCGCTCTTTTTCATAGGGCTGATCTGACCACCACTCTTGCGGATAATAGGGCTCGGTCATTTGCATAAGCATAACGGCGTAAAGATATTCTGCGCGTCTGTCTTCACGATCGTTTTGAGCGCACAACTCGTTCGCTTTTTCAATTATATAGCCGACGTATTTGCTAAAAGTCATCTTTTTACCATCACCTCTTTACATATAATATAATTCCCCTGCGCCGCAAAGCACAGGGGACTGAAAATTATTCTGCGGGAACCTGGGGAGCTTGGGGCTTAAGCGCAGCACGGGTTTTGCGAAGCTCTGCCAAATCTGCGCTAAGCTCTTCATCTGCGCGGCGCATAAGCTCTTCAACAAAGTCTTGAGCTGCCTTGCGCATATCGCGGCTTTTTGCCTGTGCGTTAGCAATGATTTCGTTAGCACGCTGTTGAGCAAGCTTGGTAATCTCTTCCTGAGCAACCATTGCTTTTGCACGCTCTTCAGCAACGCGGAGAGTTGCCTCGGCATCGGTTTTTGCCTTTTCGCGGATGCTTACACAATCAGCTACAATACCTCTTGCCTGCTTAACCTCTTGAGGCATATTCAAGCTGAGGTCGTCGATAACTGCACGCATCTTTTCAACATCAACAAGAACGCGGCCACCGGGGAAACGCATACCCTTGTCTAACATTTCGGCCAACTTATCAATCAATTCTTCCATATTCATTTTATAATTCATCCTTTCTTATTAAGTCTGGTTTTTATATCGCTGTGTACTGCCGGGGGAACAAAAGAACTTATATCGCCACCACGAGAGGCAATCATTTTAACAAGACTTGAGCTTAAATAAAGATTTTCAGCCGAGGTTGTTAAAAAGACGGTCTCTGCATTGGGGTATAGCTTTTTGTTGGTGAGGGCCATCTGAAACTCGTATTCAAAGTCGGTAACTGCTCGCAAACCCTTTACAATAACCGATGCGCCCACAGAGCGGGCATAGTCGGCCAAAAGCAAATCAGACGAGTCAACCTGAACGTTTGTAAGCCCTGCTGCTTTTATGCACTTTTCAATCAACGCCTTGCGCTCATCCAAAGTGAAAACGGGGTGCTTGGCATCGTTTGACATTGCAACAACAATAACCTTTGAAAACTGCTGTGCCGCGCGGGCAATAATATCAAGGTGACCCACGGTAATAGGATCAAAGCTACCCGGACAAACCGCTGTTATTTCTTTCATATTATCACTGCTCCATTATTCTGCAGGACGGTAAATGGTAAATGCCAATTTGCCGAAACGATACGTTTTATGTTGTTTAAAGCTGCCTATTGCATCGGGCATTGGTTGCTCGATAGGGTGCTCGCACAATACTATGGCGTATTCGCTTAAGACCCGAGAAACTGACTGCATGGCGTTTTCAAGCAACCCGGTTGAATAAGGCGGGTCCATAAAAACAATGTCGAATCGGTCGGGGGTCATTGAAATATAAGAAAGATAATCAGTGCCGATAACCTTTGCCTTATCTTCAAGCTTTGTTGCCGCCAAATTATGCTTTACAACATCTAAAGATTTTTTTGAATTGTCAATAAACACGGCACTTTCAGCACCACGGCTGAGCGCCTCGATGCCCAACTGACCGCTGCCTGCGAACAAATCGAGCACTCTTCTACCCTCGATATCAAACTGTATGGCGCTGAACATTGCCTCTTTAACACGCTCGGTAGTGGGCCTTACGTCAATGCCGTCAAGGGTTTGTAATCGGCAACCTCGTGCCGAACCGGTTATAACTCTCATATTATACCGCCTCTATTCATTATCACACTTTCTGCCACCTATTGTCAATACTAATTTTCTAAAAACCGACAATTTTTTTGTTGGAAGATAATACCGCGGTTTTTATCACGCATAATTAATTAAGCAAGTGACAAGATAATATCAGAACGATCGGAGTTAAATTAATGCGTTTGCCCCTTCGTTCTGCGGAGTCGTCATCAGATGGCTCCGTTTTGTTTTTTATTCAAACTTAAGCTGCTCGCCGCGCTCCTCAGCTGAAAGAAGCTGACCTGCACCGGGCAGGGTGCGAGGACGATAGCGATGGGGCTTATCAAGCAGACCCTCAACGTATTCGGCAGCTTCGCACAGATGCTGGCCACGCTTTTGAGTCATTACGACAACGCCCTGAGTATCTTTAGCGGTTTTTGCGGTAAGAACTGCCGAAGAAAGCAACAGCATTCTGCCGTTGGTTGAACGTAGCAGGTACTCCCCTTCTTTATGGGCATAGGCAAAAGCCGTAATGGGGAACTTATCGCAATAGGCCTTAATGAGCTTTTTGCGGTTGGTTTTGGTTTGGTAAGATGCCATTTCAACCTTGCTTACGCGTCCGTTTTCGAAGAAGAAGAGCATATTGCCTTCATAATCGTCGGTGACAGCCATATAAACAGGCAGCTCGTCCTTTTCCATTTCGAGCTTGCCGGCTACAAAATCGCCCATTACGCTGACCTTTGTATCATCAAAGTCAAAGCCGCGTGCTTTATATACCTGATGCTTGTTAGTGAAAAACAGCAGATGAGAACGATTGTTGGCCTCAATGGTAAGCATAATCTCATCGTTTTCTTTAAGCTTGTGCTCGCCGCTCATACGCAATGATTGAGGAGTAACCTTTTTAAAGTAGCCCTCACGGGTAAAGAAGAACACAACGGGATAATCGGGCGCCTCGTCAACCACAACGTCGTCATCGGTTTCGGATACTGCAACGATTTTGGTTTTTCTGTCTTGACCGTACTTTTTGATAATTGCTTCAAGCTCTTTTACGATAATTGCCATAACCTTACGGCGGCTTTTAAGAATGTCTTCAAGCTCGGCAATCTCTTCTTCAAGAGATTTAATATCTTCAAGGCGTTTGATAATATACTCACGGTTGAGGTGGCGCAATTTGATTTCGGCAACGTACTCAGCTTGAATTTCGTCAATGCCGAAGCCGATCATCAAGTTAGGAATAACCTCTTTTTCTTCTTCGGTTTCGCGAACAATCTTAACCGCCTTGTCAATATCAAGCAATATGGCCTCAAGACCTTTAAGGCGATGATAAATCTCTTTATCCTTTGCAAGGGTGAAATAAACACGACGGCGCACGCACTCGGTACGGAATGCAGTCCACTCACCCAAAATCTCTTTGATGCCCATAACCCTGGGGGCGCCACCAACAAGAATGTTGAAGTTGGCTGAAAAGCTATCCTGCAAAGGGGTAAGCTTAAACAGCTTTTGCATCAATTTATCGGGGTCGGTACCGCGCTTAAGATCAATAGTTATCTTTAAACCGTTCATATCGGTTTCGTCGCGAATATCATTTATTTCGGTGATTTTTTTCTGCTTTGCAAGGTCGAGTATCTTTTCGATTATTGCTTCGATAGTTGTTGTGGGAGGTATTTCGGTAATATCAATGCAGTTTGCCGATTTATCATAGTTGTAAACAGAGCGCACCTTAATGCTGCCGCGGCCGGTGTTATACACCGCTTCCATCTGCTCGCGGTCATAAAGCAGCTCTCCGCCGCCCGCAAAATCGGGAGCAATAATATAATCGGCAATATTAATTGAATCGTCCTTAATATATTCAATGGTTGCGCGGCAAACCTCGGTAAGGTTAAAGGAGCATATGGAGCTTGCCATACCAACTGCAATACCCGTATTGTTGTTAACAAGAATTGAGGGGAAGGTTACGGGGAAAAGGGTGGGCTCCTTCATTGATGCGTCGTAATTATCAACCATATCGACGGTATCTTTATCGATATCTTTAAACAGCTCGTCGGCGATAGCGGCAAGCTTGGCCTCGGTATATCGGGGAGCAGCATAGGCCATATCGCGAGAATAGGCCTTGCCCATATTACCCTTTGACTCAACAAAGGGGTGCAGCAGGGCCTCGTTGCCTTCGGTAAGGCGCACCATAGTTTCGTAAATAGCGGCATCACCGTGGGGGTTGAGTCGCATAGTTTGACCAACGATGTTGGCAGATTTGGTTTTAGCGTTTTTAAGCAAGCCCATAAGATACATTGTATAGAGCAGTTTTCTGTGAGAGGGCTTAAAGCCGTCAATTTCAGGCAATGCTCTAGACAAAATAACGCTCATTGCATAGGGCATATAGTTGGTTTCAAGTGTATCGGTAATTTGACGCTCAACAACGGTACCTGCACCTGCTATATATGCATTTGTATTATTCGGCTTGATTTCTGCAGCCGTTTTTTTGCTTTTTCTTGGAGGCATATTCTTTCTCCTGTCTTGTAATTTATCAGCTTAAATCAGCATCGGCAATATAAAGGTGGCCTTTTTCTGTAATAATGTTTTTTCTGCCATCGATGTCATCGCCCAAAAGAATGTCAAACATACGGGCGGTGGCCTCTGCATCAGCTGTGGTTACCTTTATAAGACGGCGAGTTGCGGGATTCATTGTAGTAAGGTTCATCATATCTGCTTGGTTTTCACCAAGACCCTTTGAACGCTGAATGGTGTACTTGGCATCCCCTACCATATTTGTAAGAATATCTATCTTTTCTCTTTCATCGTAAGCGAAATAGGTTTTATCCTTTGTGGTAATTTCGTAAAGGGGAGTTTCTGCTATAAACACCTTGCCCTCTGAAATAAGGGTGGGGATAAGACGGTAAAACATTGTAAGAATAAGTGTTCTGATCTGGAAGCCGTCTTCGTCAGCATCAGTACAGATTATAATTTTGCTCCAACGAAGTTGGTCAAGGTTGAAGGTTGATAAATCTTTATTTGCCTTGCTTGTTACCTCAACACCGCAACCAAGAACCTTGATAAGATTGGTTATAATCTCACTTTTGAAGATGCGAATGTAATCGGCCTTAAGGCAGTTAAGTATTTTACCTCTGACAGGGATAACCGCCTGAAATTCGGCAGAACGGGCCATTTTTACCGAGCCCATAGCCGAATCACCCTCAACTATAAACAGCTCGCGCACAGATGTATCGCGACTGCGACAATCGACAAACTTGTCGATTCTGCTAAGCATATCCTGCTTGGTTTGAAGGGTGTTTTTGATATTAAGGCGCTCTTTTTCAGAACGCTCGCGAGAACGCTTGTTGATAAGCACCTGCTCGGCAATTTTTTCGGCCTCGGCCTTGTTTTCGATGAAATAAACCTCAAGGTTGTGACGAAGCATTTCGGTCATTGCTTCTTGAATAAACTTGTTGGTAATTGCCTTTTTGGTTTGGTTTTCGTAAGAGGTTTCGGTTGAGAATGAAGAAATTACAACCACCAAACACTCTTCAATATCGGCAAAGGTAATTTTGCTTTCGTTTTTGTTGTATTTATTGTTTTGCCTTAAATAGGCGTCTATCTGTGATAAAAATGCGCTTCTGACCGCCCTTTCGGGAGAGCCGCCATGCTCAAGGAAGCTGGAGTTGTGATAATACTCTTTAAGCTGAACCTTGTTTGAGAAGCAGCAAACCACGTCCATCTTAACCTTATAATCGGGTTGGTCGGCGCGGTCGCGACCCATTCTTTCGGCAGACCAGCTTTGGAATGAGGTAAGAGCGTCCTCCCCTACCTTTTCTCTTATATAGTCGTTAATGCCGTTTTCGTAATGATATTCGGTGGTGTTGAAGCTGTGGCCCACCTGCTCGCGAACGATAAAGGTTACGCCCGAATTAACCACCGATTGGCGGTGCACAACGTCGTGAAAATAGGATATGGGAATATTAATATCGGTGAAAACCTTAATATCGGGGCGCCACTTGATTTTAGAGCCGGTCTGTCGGCCTGTGTAGGGCTCTTTTTGCATATCGCCAACAAGAAAGCCCTTTTCAAAATGCAGATTGTACTTAAAGCCATCCCGCTTGATTTCAACATCCATATATTCAGATGCAAACTGAGTAGCGCAAAGACCCAAGCCGTTAAGACCCAATGAATATTCGTAGTTACCTGCATTGTTGTTATTGTTATATTTGCCGCCGGCGTACATTTCGCAAAAAAGCAATTCCCAATTGTATTTATTCTGCTTGGTGTTAAAATCGACGGGGATACCGCGGCCAAAGTCCTCAATCTCAATAGACATATCGGAATATCTGGTTATGATTATTTTGTTGCCGTAACCCTCACGGGCCTCGTCAATAGAGTTAGATATAATTTCAAACACGGAATGCTCGCAGCCGTCGATATCGTTTGAGCCGAAAATAACGGCAGGGCGTTTGCGAACTCGGTCAGGTCCTTCTAATACCTCTATACTTTCGTTACCGTATTCTGTCACTTTTTTAGCCATAACTGACCTCTCTTTGATATAATTGGTATAAGTATAACTTATATTTTACACCATATATTGGGTCTGTGTCAAGAGACGACAACTTTTTATATGATTATTTAATGATTTTTGCCATTTCGGCACAATTATTCCATTTTTTATTTTGCCCCACCGTGGAATAATAAG
>JAZQSG010000296.1:0-4933 GCA_045630025.1 Acutalibacteraceae bacterium | reverse complement strand
AGGCCATTTGCCCTGTTTCCACCCTTTTCCTTCGGCATCTTCTTTAGATATATAATAATCAGGCAAGTCGCCCTCATATTTAATCATCCAATCAGCGCCATTTGCGCCATTTATGGTTGCCGTTCCCGCTGTGATGGCTTGCATAGGTTTTATTTTACAACGGTCATTTGGATGCATTGGCGGCTTGGGAACAGGCCTTTCTGAAATCAACCAAATTTTGCCGTGATTATCCTTGCACACCTTACATCTTTTTTCATCATCAACACTAACCCAATGCTTATATTTTACGCTTGCGTTGATTTCCGGGGATAAATTGTTGCCGTTTAATGCCGCAAGTGAGCGCGCAATTTCTAAACTCAATTTAATTCTCCTTTCATAGTATACCATTTATGCGAACAAATGTACAGTTTTAATTAAACAGGGTTGCCAACCGACAACCCTGTTTTGTTTATCATTTTTCTTTAAGTTGTTCCAAAATTTCCACTATCTTTTTTGGTATTGGCACTCCAAGTCGGGCTATGTTTTCGATTATGCTGATGCCCTCGTTGGCGATATAAAAATAGGCCACAAGGGTGCGGAAAATCCACTGACCGTCGTTAATAAGTCGGTCAAGCAATACGCCCACAATCAGCATAAACACCACAAAGAGCTTTTTGGCAAGCCCTTTAAAGCCCACCTGACTTGACAGCTTTTTATTGACTATGGCATTGACTAACCCCGTAAGGTAGTCTATTACCATAAACGCTATTAAAACCGCCAGCGCCATATCCCAACCGCCGAACAAATAGGTTGCGGCGGTGCAAAGAAGGGTGAAAATTGATGCAAAAGTCAATTTCACTTGTTTACTCCTATCCACTTTTTCCAGCAGTTGACACCCCATTTGCCGTCAACTGCCAAAGCGTTTTTCTTTTGCCAAAGCTTGATGGCCGATTGGGTATCTTTACCGCACAAGCCGTCAACCTTGACACCCACCTCGGCTTGAACAAGGCGGGTAAGATTTTTATATTTATACTCGTCGCGGCGCATAACCAGCGCCTTTTTTGCTACCCCTTCGGTTTCGGCTCCCCATTGGCCGTCGGTGCCGTATTTGGGGAAGGTGAAGCCGTCGGCAATAGCCGCCCTTTGAAAGCTGAGCACGCGATTTTCCCTCGGGGCCGCATTGCCCGACTTAAACCCGGCAAGAGGAAAAAACTTGCCCGGGCAGGCGGTGGCTTTAAGCTCGCCGTGTCCCTTAATATCCTTAATGGGATACTTGCCTTTAAGATAAGCAATAAGCTCGTGACCTGCCGCCTTTTGGGCCGAGGGCATTTGCTCAAGCTCAAAGTTGCCCTCAAAGCAGATGCCGATTGAATTGGCGTTGTAGCTTACCGTGTGAGCCCCCACCCTATCCTCGGGGCGGCCTCGCCAGACCTCTCCGTTTTTGCGAATAAAAAAGTGGTAGCCGATACCCGACCAGCCGCGGTCGATATGCCATCGGTGGATATTCTGAACGGTGCAGGATTTTGCCGCTGCGTGGTGCAGCACGATAAGGTTGGTTGCACCACGCTTGGTCATAGTATCAAAGGTTAAAGATGCGCTTTTAATATCCACCGCCGCTCACCTCGGTTTTTGAAAGCAAGCTTTTGGCGGCGCTTCTAAGCTGTGCCACCGTGGAAGCGGTAGACATATCGTTTAAAAACTCGGTAAAGGCATCTGCGTTTATTTGCTCAAGCTCTGCCTTTTCTTGCGGCGTAATATCGCGATAAAGTCCGTTTTCATAAATTTTCATTATTGCAACCCCCAAATTTCAATTTTTGACTGAGCGGGAATAGGGTTGGCTTCGGTGGCTATCAGCTTAATATAGCGCACCTTGTCGCCTTTTGCATAGGTTATATCTCCCGTTACCGTGCCCATGGATTTAACGTAGGGCGAAACCTCACAGTTCCACACCCCTGCACGGGGAAGGATATCAAAGCAGCAAAGGGTAACGCTGTTTTTAACCGTCATACCCTCTCCGCGCACCGTAACGTGACGGTCGGAATTTAAGCTAAACTGTAAAGTGGTGCGGTTGTTTACCATTGCGGTGTTGGCAGGCAAAAAGAGCTTAACCCGCACGCCCTTGCAGGTGTCGCCCAACTCTTCAACCTTTTCGTAATAAGAGCTTATGGGCTCGGCAACTGTTTCTTCCTTAAGTAGCGCCCAGCTGCTAAGGGTTGCCTCGGCCCTTTGGGCGCAAAGCTCGGCCTCCTCGGCCGATTTTGACGATTGCTCTGCCGAAAGACAGGCGTTTTCTGCCGATTGCAATGCAATTTGCATTGCACCCACAAGGTTGCGTGAGTATCGGTCGTATTGCTCGGTATCGGCAACCATTCCCGAAACCGACGGGCCGAATTTTATCTTTACCGACGGAAAATACAGCTTGTTAAGCATTTCGGAGTTTTCATCCTGCATTGAGACGGCGGGCTGCAAAATAAGCACGGTGCCCGGCATGGTAACGGCGGTAGGTATCACCAGCTCGCCCTTGTTGCCATCTACCTCAAGAGGATGTATGCTCATACCGCCTTGGGCGTCGATGGCCTCTACCCACCAGGTAGGCGTGCCCTGCAGATTGCTTAAAAGCTCTTGCAGCTGTTCACTGAAGGTAAAAATAACTTTAGTGGCATTGTATTCGCTTTGAAAGCCCGCGTTTTGAACCTTTGAGGGAGATACCGAATCAACACCAAGGGTGTAATTAATTTTTCTCATTTCTTCCTCCTGTTATTTGTTGTGATATTCAAACAGCGCTATCATATAGCTTGCCGCCATATCGCCTATTGCGCCGTTTGAAAGTTGTTTTCTGATATATTCTCTTATGCCGCTTTCACCGTATTTTTTAAGCTTTGCGGCAGGGTCGCTGCCAATATAATCGTTGTAAAACTTGGCGATTTTTTCCGACTCGCTTGTAATAATATAGCCCTCTTGCACAAGTCGGGGAAGCAGCTTATCTGCACCGTATTTTTCAACGTTGTACTCTTGCAGCGCCCTCTTAAAGGATGACTGAACGGTGGCGCTGTCGCTATTGCCCGCAAGATAGCTGTCGATACCCTTCTTAAGGGGCTGCCAGCGGTCGCGCTCCTTGATGGCCGTGCTGAAGAAATCGGCCGCCATTCGCTGAGGAGCAATGCCTGCGGTGGTTAAAAGCAGCTCGGCATCGCTTCTGCTAAGGTTGTAGCGCACGATATATTCGTGAACGGTTTCGCTAAGCTCCATTGAAGATATGCCTGCCTGGCGGCTGTATTTAAGGGCGTTGCCCAATCGGGTAAGGAAGGCGCTTTGATCATCTGCTTCAAGATTTTTTTGCGCCTCTTTTTCAGCCGCCTCTGCCTGCTTGATTTCGGCGGCGTAAAGGCGGTCGTTAACCTCGTCGTTAATTTCGCGGTCGATGCTGCTTTGCTCCTTTGCCGCCGCCAAATTGTTGGCAGCAATCTCGTCACGAGCCGACTGCTCAATATTTTCAACCGCCGACTCGTAATTAAGTCGGGTTGCCAAATCGGCGTTGCCGCGAGTAAGCTTGACCGCCGTTTGCTGGGTGCGGTTAAGTCCCGAATCGGTAAGACCGAGGTTTGCCATATTTTCGGCTATGCGCCTTTCGTTGATATACTGATTAACGGCGTTTTCATCATATACGGTGCGGTATTTTGACGACAGCTTGCCAATTTCCGTCTGTGCATCAAGAATGGCCTGTGCATTTTTAATATCCGCCATTTGCTGTGCCTGCTGCTTTCGGGCTTCGGCCTGCTCGGCCAACAGCTGATTGTACTTCTGAGCGGTATTTACGTAGTTTGTCAAGTTATATCACCTGCTTCTTTATAAATTAACGTTAGACCCTCTGCCGAAAATGCGCTTTCGCTTGAAACGCAAAGGGCAAAATCTACAACTCCCCTTGCATCGGGGTATATTCTGTGGCGCATCAGCCGGTTTTCGTAGTCACCTTCAAGAAAGTGGGCCGACAAAACCTCTTTGTCTGACAGGCACTCAACCCTTATGGTAGACAGGGCGGTATCGGCAGTAAGCAAAACGCTGTCAATATTTTTAATCTTATCGGGCGAGCCAAATACGAAGTGCTTGGTGGTAAAGCCGCAGGGTATGGGATGCTGCCCCTTTGAGTCACAGTCTGCCCACTCGGGTTGACTTTGGTTGAACGACTGGGTGTACAGCTCGTTATTTTCCGACAAACCGACGAAAAGCCCATCAAGTGTTGCCGATTCTTTAATAGGAAGTGCAAATTCGGGCAAAACCCACTCATACCAAGATATGTTTTTTTGCGCCAGCTTGTCAGTCGAGTAGGAGGTGTAGTTTTTAAAAGCGGCAGAATCGTAATCCATAACGTACACCCTATCTCCCACGTAAAGCAGATATTTACCGTCAATATCTGCACTTTGTGCCTGCTTTAGCTCGTCGGCAGAGTGGCCCTTAAGCAAGGGCTGCACAAGGTAGCTGAGCTCCCTTACGTTACGTTGGCTGTATTGACCGTAATTTACAAGGGTATACACCTTGCCGTCGCTGTTAAGCCACACCAAACGGTTGGCACACAAACGAAGGGTGTTGGGGCAATCACAACCGATTGATGAGTGCAAGGGAGTCAAGGGGAAGGTGGCAGATAATGTTGTTATGTCAACCACAGCCCCCGACATAACGTCGTCGGCGGTAACCGTTTCGCCCTGCACGTATTGGGCCACCGTAACCGCCTTGCCTTGAAAAATCACCAGCAGGTCAGACTGCTGAGCCAGGGCGGTAATGGGTGACGAATCGCCAACGTAGGCGTAGTTGTTTTCGGGAAAATAGGTGGGGTTGTTTAAATCAGACCAATATATTGCACCGGGGCAATCGGGGTTGCCGCCGACGAAAAGTCGGGAGCCGCCGCCCAATCCTCCCCTTGAGCCGCCAAACCAGCAATGGGTGGTCATGCCCAATA
>JAZQSG010000295.1:0-1324 GCA_045630025.1 Acutalibacteraceae bacterium | reverse complement strand
ACAAGCTTGTCTTCCTAAGACCGCTTGGCCTCCGACTTTCGACCACGGCGGCGGCATCGGCGGCAGATTCATCGGGTGCGGCCTCAATAAGATAGGCACGAAAATCGGCGGTGCTGTCACGACCTTCAGGAACTTGCTTTTTTATTGTCGTTTCTGCCTCGGTCTGGCAATATACTGTGTTTTTATCGAGGGCCATAAAATCGGGCACCATGCGAGGCATGAGCAATATAAAACCGTCGCCGTTGTGGAGGTAGCCACACAGCGGGCGGCTGGGAGCAATAGCATATATATTGCTTTCGATGAGCTTTAAAAACGGCAGGAACTGACAGGAGAGGCCGACGGGCTGGCCATCAATCATACAGGCATTGAAAATTTCGATTGTGTCGGCATTGCCATACGTTTTTTTTAGGTTTTTTGCAGCGGTGAGGGCATCGGCACAGTTATTTATAACAGTGTCGGAGTTGACAGCCTGGCAGTCGTGAAAATCGGGGATTGCAGGGGCATAATTGGGATATTTTATATATTCAGGCGTGAGGCCCTGGGCATCGACACATAGGCCAGCGGCGGCAGGATTGTAAAGGGCGCGGGACAATATGAGGGCGTGGGCATCGGTCCAGACGGCACAGCGGCGGGCAGCATCGTGGTAAACGTAGCCGGGGAAATTGCGTTGGTCGTCGCGTTTGCATACTTTTTTTAACAACGATACGACTTTTTTATTGTGCTTGTCGGCAGCGGCCTCGGCAGTGATACCAAACGGCGGCAGGGTGTCGGCGAAGGTGATTTTTTCGCACGTTTCACCAGCGAGGCGGGCGACCTGTTTATAAATGCGGGGCAATGAGGCCAAGCCACAGCTATATCCTGGCATAATGTCAATAACTTGTTTTAGGTCGGTGCCCTCGGCAATGGTTATATTATTGACATTGCCGCCGTTTAAAAGCTGTGCCATCATGTCAACCGTCAGCGGCTGGAGTTCTTTATTGTCTCGAACAATGCCGGGGATATGCTTAAAATATGCAGTTTTCACGGCCTCGAATAATTGTGCTGTCTGGGGATCAATATTCTTTTTCATTGTTTTTATGCCGGTTTACTGTCGGCGCGTCAGTTTTTGTTAATACTTTATTTATTGGTTTTTATTGGTTTTCATACTTATAATTAACGGCGGCATTTGCTACCTCTTCCAGTGCGAACCATGTAAGCGCGTTATATATCTGCGTCAGTTCATCATTATAACGGCCATACATGGCGCGGGCTACCTCGTCATAACTCCATGAGTCACCCAGGTAATTAAATTTTTTGACCATCGAAACGGCATCTTCTCCGAGAT
>JAZQSG010000294.1:0-2714 GCA_045630025.1 Acutalibacteraceae bacterium | reverse complement strand
TTACTCGTTTGCTTGCAATATATAAAGATATTGGCAGCATTGGTGAAATAGGCACAATACGTTCTGCTCGTTATTCTTTTGTAGACCTTGCCAATGGTCACGATGCGCTTTATTTCCATTGCGGACTTGATAAAACCTACTGCGGACCTTATATGCAGGGCATGAATCTTGACGATATTGATATAAACACCGGTGTTTATGAAAAATACGGCTACAGATTTAAAAATGGTCTTGCTTGGGAGCATACTATGTACACCTCTGGTGAGCTTATTCAGCAAGCTATGGTTGAAAAAAACCGCAGAACCACTGTTAATTCAACCCATACAGCTCCATGGCTAAACTTTGCTGCAGAAGACAAAACCGTAACACATTCTGATGGTTTTGCAACAACCGCTTCGGTATATTTTTCGGGCAGCTACATAACCACGTTTAAATATGACACTACAAGTGAAAAATATGTAAAGCATAACAAAAGCGGCAACGATACCGATTATAGAACCGGTGAAAACCTTAGCTACAAAAACGTTTTGGTGCTCTTTTCTGCGCTTAGCTATTTTGAAGGAAATTATCGCGTAAAGAACGACCTCAGCTCGGGCGAAGGATATTATCTTACCAACGGAACCCTTAAGAACATTAAATGGTCTAAAGGCGACAGCTACGATTCCTTTAAAATTACCGATGAAAACGGTAACGACGTTGAATTTAATGCGGGTAATACCTACGTTTGCATTCCTCCGCTTAGCTTGAAGAGCAAAACAACTATTTCATAAAGGTGTTATTATGCAAGTAAAACCCGGACGTTACAGACATTTTAAAGGCAACGAATATATGGTTATTGCTGTTGCCAAACATTCTGAAACAACCGAGCCGATGGTTGTTTATAAAGCACTGTATGGCTCTGAAGAATTTTGGGTAAGACCTTTATCCAATTGGATAGAAACAGTAATCAAGGACGGAGTTGTTTATAATAGATTTGAATACGTCTCAGATACTTGAAAACGCTGAAAAATCTCAATATATTAAAGTAACTTCGGTTAAAAGTAATCTGCTCTATAATGCAGAAATATACGCTTTAAAAGAGCTTCCTTCTACCAACACGCTTCTTAAGTTGATGGCTGAAGCAGGTGCAGAGGATAAAACCGTAATAATTGCCGACAAACAAACAGCAGGCAGAGGTCGAGCAGGGAAGAGCTTTTATTCTCCAAACCGCTCGGGAATATATATGTCTGCACTAATTAGAAAAGCCATTAAAACAGATGAGCTAGGATATATTACTCCTGCAGTTGCATTATCTGTTTCTAAAGCACTTAGTTTTTATGGCTTTGATGCAAAAATCAAATGGGTAAACGATATTTTTATTTCAGATAAAAAAGTTTGCGGAATATTAACTGAATCCTCACTTAATAATTGTGCTACCCATTCTGATTATATTGTTATTGGTATTGGCCTTAATCTTGAATCACCCGAGAGTGGTTTTCCACAGGATATAAAAAGCATTGCAACAGCCCTTTTTGATGTGTGCAACGATCAATTAAAGAACAAAATTATATCGGATATTCTTAACTGTTTATTTGAGATTATTGATACGTTTGACGTTGATAAAATAATAGCCGATTATAAAGCTAGATCTTATCTTAATGGTAAAAACATCGTTATAACACAAGGTGATAGTTCTTATTCTGCCAAGGTTTTGTGCCTTGATGATAAATTAAATTTAGTTGTTAAAACGGAAAACGGTGAGCAGATATCAATTAATTTTGGAGACGTAAGCATAGCTGCAGAATAATTATGAACAATAAGACAAAAATTCAAAAACTAACACTATCTTCGTTGCTTACCGCAACACTTTGCGTTTGCTCAATGCTTTCTCTCAATCTCGGCGGAATTTCATTTTCGTTTGCTCTGTTAGGTGTTTTTATTATAGGGATGATACTTCCGCCGATTTACTCTGTGATAACGGTTTCTGTATACGTTATGATAGGATTACTGGGAATCCCCGTTTTCGCAAACTTTAATAGTGGTTTTGGCGCCTTGCTTGGCCCCAGCGGTGGCTTTATAATCTCATATCCAATAGTTGCTTTGATTATTTCTTTGCTTGTAAAAAGATTGGATTTTAAGCTTTTTAAAGTAACTGTGATTACTATGTTAGCGCTATTAATTAGCTATTTATGTGGCTGCTTATGGTATTCATACGTTTGCGACGTATCTTTTTTAAACGCTGTTTTTGTTTGTGTTATACCGTTTATACTGTTTGATTTTATTAAAATTCAGCTTGCTTATTTTATTACAAAAATTATTCGACACAAAATATAAAAAAGCAACTTTAGCAAAAGCCAAAGTTGCTTTTTGTTTTTATTTATTAGCCGCATATACGCTTGGGGTAACACCCTTTATCTTTTTAAACACGCGACTAAAATATAGGGGATCTGAAAAACCGGAAGAGTATGCCGCTTCGCTTATATTAATGTTTGATTCACGCAAAAGCTTACATGCAATACTAATCCTATATTGAATCAAATATTCATTCGGTGTAATGTTAAGCTCTTGCATAAAAAGACGATAGAGGTGCGATCTGCTAACGCCCGTACTTGATGCAATATCATTTACGCTAATAGGTCTTGAATAGTTGTGCTCTATATAACGTATAGAAATGTTTATATAATCTGCACTACGTCTGTGTTTACCCGGGTTGTTGCTGCTTAATTTAATAAGGT
>JAZQSG010000293.1:0-5958 GCA_045630025.1 Acutalibacteraceae bacterium | reverse complement strand
GGTTAACCGAGCCGTCTGCAGAGGGAGGGGTAACCATAACCACCTCTTTACAGCCGGCAATTTTTGCAGGAATAGCATCCATAAGCACGGTTGAGGGGTATGCGGCTGTGCCACCGGGCACGTACAAGCCGGCGCGGTCAACGGGTATAACCTTTTGACCCACAACGATGCCCTCTTGGTCGTTTATGATAAAGCTGTTTCTAACCTGCTTTTGGTGAAATTTGCGAATGTTTTCGGCTGCTCTTTCCAAAATATCTATAAACTTGGGGTCAACGGCAGCGCGAGCTGACGCAATTTCTTCCTTTGTAACCTGCAAAGAGTCGAGCTTTGCTCTGTCAAACCTTTCGCAATACATATAGAGAGCTTGGTCGCCCGATTTTCTTACGTTGGCAATTATATCGGTTACTATGTCTTCAACATTCATCTGAGGCACTGCTCTGGCAAAGATGTCAGCATTTGAAACCTCACCGTATTTTAAAATTTTAATCATTGTTTATACCTCTGTCTGTGCCGCCAACGAGCGCACGATTTTTTCGATGATGTCGCCCTTAAATTTGAAGGACGATTTGTTGGCAATCAGTCGGGCACTGATGGGAACGATGGTTTCAAAAACCTCAAGATTGTTCTCTTTAAGTGTGGTGCCTGTTTCAACAATATCTACGATAACGTCTGACAAATCAAGTATAGGTGCAATTTCAATAGAACCGTTAAGATGAATTATGTCAATATCTCTGCCCTTTGAAGCGTAATAGCTGCGGGCAATGTTTGAAAATTTTGTGGCAACTCTAAGGGTGCTTTGGGGATTGTCACGAAAATCCTTTTTAGCGGCAACGGCCATACGGCATTTACCGATATCAAGGTCAAACAGCTCATAAACATCGGGCTCATACTCAAGTAAAATATCCTTGCCTGCAACGCCAATATCTGCGGCGCCGCGCTCAACATAAATGGCAACATCCGAGGGCTTGACCCAAAAATACCGAACGCCTGCCTGTTCATTTTCAAATATTAGCTTTCGGTTATTTTCTTTTATAGATGGGCACTCAAAGCCCGCCTTTTCAAACATGGCATAGACCTTTTCGCCCAGTCTGCCTTTAGGCAGGGCAACGTTAAGCATTTTCAATTTCGGTCACCTCTTTGCCGTCAAATTTCATCAATCGGCGGAATGTAATTTTTTCGGGGATCTGCTTTTGAGCCGATACCGAGCAGCCCTCGCCGCTTATGGCAGATACTGCCTGTAGCAGCTTTTTAACGTCACAGCCATCATCGTAAAGAAGCAGGGTGTCAACGTCGTAGGGGGTGTGGCTGCGATTAAGGCGCTGCAGCAAATCGGTGTAAACTGCAAAGCCGATGGCCTTGGACTTTTTGCCCATCTTTTGCATCAGACGGTCATACTGTCCGCCTGAAAGCACGGCATCGGGCACCGATTCAACAAAGCCCTTAAAGGTGATTCCGTTGTAGTATTTAATGTCGCTTACAACCGAGAAATCGATGTTAAGCATATCCTTAAGGCCTTCGCTCTCAAGAGCATCTGCGACCGTCTCAAGCTGGGCAACCAGCAGAGGATTAACCACCGCAGACATAGCTTTAAGTCGGGGTATAACCTTTTCGGGCTTGCCGTAGGTGTTGCACAGGGTGCAAAGAGCAGAGCAGCAATCCTCACTGATGGCGCCCTCGTCGCATATTTTTGCAAGGTCGTGCTCGTTTTTCTCGCCAACGCATTTGATAATGCGGCTGCGCACGTCGCCGTTTACGTTTTCGCGGTCGATAATGTCAGACACTATACCCAGGTGAGAAATATCAATCACCCAATTTTCAGATATAAGTGCCAAGCTTTTGGCGGCCAGCAAAAGCACCTCGGCAATGCAATAGTCGTCAACCTCGCCCACGCATTCAAGACCCACCTGCATAATTTCTTTAAAGGAGTGGGTGCCTTTGGCAAGGCGGTAAACGTTTTCGTTATAATAAACCTTTTTAACCCCTTTACCCTCGTCGCAGTTTTTGATTATAGAAAGGGTAACGTCGGGCTTAAGGGCAAGCAGCTTGCCGTTGGCATCGTTAAAGGTTATAACGCTGTCAGAAATCAAAAAGTCTTTGTTTTTTGCATAAAGGTCGTATTCTTCAAATTTGCTCATCTTAAAGCGGCTGTAGCCGTAGCCGTCGTAAAGGGAGCGCAAATCAAAAATAACCTTTTCTTCGTTGGTAAGTACACTGTTCATATTACAAAATCTCCGAGCTTTCCAGTTTTTCAATGGCTGCAGAATAACCGCCGCTGCCATAGTTGAGGCACTTGCTTACACGGCTTATGGTTGCGGTGCTGACCCCGGTTTTTTTAGATATATCCTGATAGTTAAGCCCCTTGCGTAAAAGGATGGCAACCTCTAACCTTTGAGACATATCCTGAATTTCTTTAATGGTGCAAATATCTTCAAAAAAGCCGTAGCACTCTTCAACCGATTCAAGATTCAAAATGGCTTTAAACAGACGGTCAACCGCCTGAGAATGTAAATTGGCCATAACAATCCCTCACTTTAAAAATTGATACTTTCATATATTAGCACTTTATCACGGCAAAGTCAACAGTAAAACTCAATGTTTATACATTTATTTTAATATTTAGTTATTGTAACAAAAAAGAGGCCCACAGCCAAGCAAAACCTTACAAAATGACCGATTTTCTCTGTTAACTTGACCAAATTGCCCCCTTGCACCCCCGATTTGTTTATTGTATAATCGAAACGGAGGTGTAAATATGAACTTTCTGCATTTTCTGAAGGATATACGAACCCCCTTTTTTAACGGTTTTTTTGAGCTTATAACCCAACTGGGTGAAGAAACAATATTTATCGTTGTGGGCATGGTGTTCTTTTGGTGCATCAATAAGCGGTGGGGCTACTACCTTTTTGCGGTGGGTCTTACCGGCACCGTGCTTAATCAGTTTTTAAAGCTTATTTTTCGCGTACCCCGTCCATGGGTTAAAGACAACACCTTAACGGTTGTGGGTGATGCCACCGAGGGTGCAACGGGCTACTCGTTCCCCAGCGGTCACACTCAAACCGCCGTGGGCGTTTACGGCGGCATAGCCCGCTGGAGCAAAAATCTGTGGGTACGAGTGGGCTGCATAGCAATTTGCTTGCTGGTGGGCTTTTCAAGAATGTATCTTGGTGTGCACACCCCTGCCGACGTGGGCGTGTCTACCTTGTTGGCGCTGCTGCTTGTTTTTGGCATCTATCCTTTTTTGGCAAAGGCAACCCGAAGCGATTTTTGGACCAGGGTAGTTTTTGCCGCAATGCTTGTCTTTTCAATAATTTACCTCGTTTTTGTTCACACCTATAAATTTCCTGCCGATACCGATGCCGAAAATTTACAGCACGGCATCAAAACTGCTTACACGATGATGGGCTGCATAAGCGGCTTGTGGCTTTCTTTTGAGCTGGATACGCGCTTCATCAAGTTTGAAACCAAGGCGGTATGGTGGGTTCAGCTTATAAAGCTTGCCTTTGGCTTTGGCATAGCCATGGCTATAAAGGCAGGACTCAAGCAACCTCTTTACATTATAATGGGTGAAAATTACGTGGCAGACGGGGTAAGATATTTTCTTATGACTGCCTTTGCCGGTTGTGTTTGGCCCATTTCCTTTAAATATTTGAACAAACTGTCATCAAAGAGGGATTAAAATGAAAGATGTAAAACCCATTGCCTATTATAGGTTCGTTGATGAAAAGCCAACCCCAAATTACGTTGATTTAACGGGCTATTGCGACGATATAACGGTGCTTAACAACCCCCACAAGGGTTGGTATATTCACTACGTTGATAACGGAATGTGGCGCCCCTATTATCGAGACGGCATCAAAGCCCCAAAGGATATTGCCGATATTCCCGGCACCAAATATCTTTATCTGCGTTTGGATTGGTGCGATTTAGAGCCCAAAGAGGGCGAGTTCGAATTTGATAAAATAGATAAAATTTTCGATACCTACGCACCCTACGGCTACAAGTTTATTTTCCGCCTTTGCACCTACGAGGCGTCACCTCATTACGAAGCCACACCTCAATGGGTTTTTGATTACGGCGCCAAAAGAATCAAGGCCGATAACGACCTTGAGCCCGTATACGACGACCCCGTGTTTTTAGAGTATCTTGAAAAGCTGGTTGCCGCCTTTGCCCGTCATTACGACGGTCACCCCCTGGTAGAAAGTGTGGATATAGGCACTTTGGGCACCTGGGGCGAGGGTCACACCTCGTTTGGCTCGTGGACAAGCTATCCCGCCTCTGCCTATTACAAGCACGTGGATATGCATATACGCCATTTCAAAAAGACCCGCCTTACAATGAATTACGGCATTTTGGTTGCCATTTACAACAATGACCGCAAGGGCGCAGTTGAAATGAGCGAGTATGCTTTTGAAAGGGGAATGGGCATACGCGACGACTCTTTGGGCGTGCCCTTTTACACCCAGCGTTATGGCTACGACACGCTGATTACCCACGATTTGTTTGACCGCTATTACAAGAAAACTCCCGTTGATATCGAGTTTGGTCACATTTGGCAAATCAGCGACCTCGAAAACTTTAAAAGCGGCTTTCCTCTTTTGGAAGGGCTTAAGCGAGCCCATGCAACCTTTGCCGGCTTTCACGGCTACGTAGATAAGTGGATGGCTGAAAACGGCGATTTTCATAACTACGTTGCCAATCGGTTGGGCTATTGGTATTTTATCGACGGCTACGATTTCAGCTCTACCTGCCTTAAGCTTTGGGTGCGCAACGGTGGCTTTGCCCCTGCTTATTACGGATACACCGCCAAGGTGGTTCTTCGCAACGAGCAAAATCAGTACACCGTTTTTGAGGGCGACGCACAAAATAAAGCTTGGCAGCCCGACAGTCAGCAGCTGCAAAGCTATAATATCGACCTTTCAGCCCTGCCTGCAGGGGAGTATGAGCTTTGCTTTGGTATGTGGGAGGGCGAAACTCCCATTCGTCTTGCTCTTAATCAAAAGCTGTTCGACGGCAAGCTTTACACCCTTGGCAAGGTAACGGTATAAATTAAAACGCCTCTTGAGCTCTAGCTCAAGACGCGTTGCTTTATTCCATATCAAATTTACACAAAAACATATTGTCACCCAAGCTGTTAACACCCTTGGCAAAAACGGTGTTGCCCTCTCGCTTGTGGTAAAGTGTAACCCTTTCGCCCGGCTGAATCTCTTTGTGGTAATCTATCTGAAAATCAGAAATAACCTTGTTTTCGTCGGGGTTCACGGCGTTAACTACGAAAAGGGCGTATTTAATGTTGTTAACGTGGCCGTTGCAATCAATATCGCTAAAGCTCGGCACAATGTCAATGCCCTCGCCCTCTTGCTCAAAGTCGTGCAAACGGGGCAATCTGCCTTCGTAGGTTCTTTGGGTAAGGTAGCAAAGCTCTTTAGGATAAACGCCTGCGGTGGGAGCCAGCTTGCGCTTTTCGCAATCTACCGCCGCCCATTCCGACGAACCTATTATAAGGGGGTTTCCCTCTTCATCGTTTACACAATAATCGCGCTGAAACAAAACGCGGTTGGGCTCTAACGGCCAGGTAGAAACCTTAACGTAAGAGTTCTTTTTTGGCATTTTTATCAGCGAAAATCTGACGCGGGTGACCATCCACAGCAGATTTTTTTTAATCATATCGTCAAATCCGCATCCCAACCGAATGGCGTGATATCCTGCAACGTCTTGAAACAAATCAAGAACTGCAGCAGGGTGAATTCGGCTTTTCATATCAAAATCAGAGGTGCGCAAATAATAGTTAACGTCAAGCTTGTTCATACGTCCTACTCCTTTATAATGGTTATGGTTAGTCGAAACAAACTTGTTTCGACACAAAATCTTTGATTTTGCGGCAAATTTTCTTTGAAAATTTGTCCATATCCATTGCAATGAATGTTGTGCAAAATTAAATCATAGAATTTAATTTTGCTA
>JAZQSG010000292.1:0-9903 GCA_045630025.1 Acutalibacteraceae bacterium | reverse complement strand
AAATGTCAGCGATGAAGAAAGCATTAAAGCAATTAAAAACTTTTTCAAAACACACGAAGAAGAACATTGTAAAAAACTTATAGAAAATTATGCTATGGCATATATCAAATTTATGTCGGGTCAATATTTGGGTTTATCTTTTTGGGAATTATTAGAATTTTAGAATAGAAAGGAAAAAATATAATGGATAATTATTGTATTAAAGGTTTTATAACCAATCTTGGAAAATATGTTGAAGGCGAACTTATAGGGGAATGGATTTCATTCCCCATAACAAAAAAAGAACTTAAAAAAGTTCTTGTTGAAATCGGTATCAACGAATATTACGAAGAATATTTTATTACCGATTATGACGGAAATTATCCGTCTTCCGTGTATGACTTATTAGGAGAATACACATCAATTAAGACATTAAATAAAATTGCACTCGCACTTGAAAAAGTATGTCAAGCAGGAGTGCAGGAACAGTTTATTGCATTCTTGGAACATAGCAACGATATTTTCGGTGCTTGTGCTAATGCAATAAATTATAACGGTCTTTACATATCAGGTAACGATTATTCTGACCTTGCAGAGTTTTTTGTCAATGAAATGGGTGGTGTAGAAACCCTATCAAAAGAACTATTAGAATACTATTTTGATTATGAAATGTTTGGCAGAGATGTTCGTTTAGAATATTATGCAGATGACGATATGCCCGAAACGGCAGGCGAATATTGGTGTGGCGATGAAAATGCCACCGATGAAGAAATAGGACAAGCGATAATTGATGAATGTGGATTTGAAAGTGTTACACACATTGATAACTACTTTGACTATGAAGAATACGGACGAGCAATTTATATGGAAAGTAGCATTATTTCTACCGACAATGGATATGTTGATTGCAGCGACTATGACGATAGTTTGGGAGAAGATTTTGAAAAGGCACTTGAAGAAGAATTAAACGAAGAAAAAGGAGAAGAAAGATAATATGTTTAATGAAAAAGAAAATGATAACATTAACATTATTGAAAACCATATAGAAAAAAGGATAGAGTTAGGAGAAAACTCATACTTATTATTGAATATATTAGATTTTGGATTTTTGCTTTTCCTAAATATAAACGACCAAATTCAAACTTTGTATTCGGGAAAAGATTTAATTATTCGTCATTTCAAAACCATATATGGAGAAAGAGAAGAATTTTATGTATTACACATTAAGGACGGTTATAGAGAAACAGACCATTCTATACACATTGATGAAAACATTTTTCAAACCCTTTGTAATTGTCTTAACGAGGACAAACTCAAATATAGTTGGTATAATGATTACGAATTAGAAGAATATGTATGTAAAATCCAAGAAAAAACAGAAAAGGAAGACCAATAAAACGGTCTTCTTTTTCTGTTTTACACACCAAAAAACACACACCCATTAAAAAAATATTTTTTAATATATCTTTTGGGTGTGTAAATTGCACACTATCACAAAATTTATAGAAATATAAAAGACACCTACCTAAAATGGTAGGTGTCTTAAAACCCTTTATTTATGCGATTTTTCGCTTATTTGAAGTATCTGTTAAGAAGACCTTCAAATGCCTTGCCGTGTCGAGCTTCGTCACGGGCCATTTCGTGCACGGTGTCGTGGATAGCGTCCAGACCCAGCTCTTTAGCCAACTTAGCAAGCTCGAACTTGCCGGCGGTAGCACCGTTCTCGGCGTCTACACGCATTTCAAGATTCTTTTTGGTTGAGTCGGTAATTACTTCGCCAAGCAGCTCGGCAAACTTGGCTGCGTGCTCGGCCTCTTCAAAAGCGGCCTTTTCCCAATAAAGTCCAATTTCGGGATAACCCTCGCGGTGGGCAACTCTTGCCATTGCAAGATACATACCAACCTCGGTGCATTCGCCGTTAAAATTCTCGCGAAGACCGTCGATAATGCGCTGGTCAACACCCTTTGCAACGCCTACAACGTGCTCGGCAGCCCAGGTCTTTTCGCCGCTTTGCTCGGCAAACTTAGATGCAGGGGCCTTGCAGATGGGGCATGCTTCGGGAGCGGCATCTCCCTCATGAACGTAACCGCAGATTTGGCAAACAAACTTTTTCATAATAAAATCCTCCAAAAAATAATTTTAAAAGTTATAATTAAGCGTAAGCTTAGTTAACCTGTTAAGTGGTGCAACCGTGGCAGGTGCCCGTAAAAAGCACCGAATAGCCCTCTACCTTGTGGTGGCACCCCTCGGGAATAGAGATAGCCACGGGGATATCTACGTCAACTACGCGATGACATTGGCTGCAAAAAAGATGATTGTGGGGATGAACGTAGCCGTCAAAGTGAACCACGCCCTTTTCATCGGTTATGGTAAGCGCCTTGCCCGACTGTGCAAGCTGTGACAGGTTGCGATAAACGGTAGCAAGACTTATATCGGGAATTTCGGCTCGCACAAGGTCGTAAACCTCGGCGGCAACGGGGTGAGTGCGAACACTTCGCAAGGCGGTGTAAACGGCCTCTCTTTGTCGCGAGTATTTTTGTGCGGGCATTAAATTCACCTCAGTTCTGGGGTAAGTGATAACGATAATCGTTATCGTTATTTTTAGTATAGCCGATAAAAAAGACTTTGTCAATAGTTTTTTTAAAAAATTTTAAAAAAAATGAAAGGATGCCGTAGCATCCTTTTTTGTATTGCAATTATAAATGAATATTTTTAATAATATCTGCTTTGTTTTTTTCGAATTCTTCTTGTGTTATAATACCGTTTTCCAAGTGCCTTTTCATTTTTTCTACGCGTTTATAACACTTTTCTCTATAACGAACTGTCTTTCGGTATTGCATAACACAAATATTCGTTATATATACAGCCAAACAAACAATATCAAAAAGAATTAAGACAAAAAACCAAATGCTCCAAAACATTTCTATGGCTTCATCCCAAGTTGCGGTAATTTGGACTACGCTCATCGGTATGCTCAATATAGCGATAGCGCTTATAATAATAAATGCTGCTAAAAATTTGTTATGAAGTTTCATTTTTTTATTTTCAAAATCATCATTACCTAAACATTGTTCTTTTGCCGTTACATTTTTAAACAGGGTAAAATACAAAGTCACTGGCAGAATGCAAAAAGCTATGTTGAGCAAACTGCTTTTTGTTAAGGTTATATACAGAATCCAATCGAAACTAAACCAACCTAAAATGAATGCAATTGTTTCGATTATTTGGCCGCTTTGACCAAAGCGCTTGCGCATATATTTTGACAGGATGGGGAAGAAAAATGATATAGTTCCAAATATGATCCAAGGAATATAAAATAACTTTTTTAAATCTGTAAATAAAAAGCCATACATAACTATTGCTAAAATGCTAATGGATATAGATATTGTGGAAAACACAGGGAATTTTTTGTTCAATTAAATCGCCTCCTAAAAGAATTATATCATAGTTTTTATAAAAATCAATTTAAAACACTTGAGGGTTAGAAATATTCTTTCTTATTGTTATATGATGAAGTTATCATATAAGAAAGGAGTTAATTACCAATGAGCAAGTATTGTGTTTTTGCGTCGGTTTTTTCAACCTTTGAAGGAACCAGATACACGCAAGACCCACTTGACAGAACATCTGCACTGTGTGAAGTTAAAACATGGGGTTTGTTATCAAAAGCAGTAAAATGTTTTGTTGATTCCAAATGGTATTGCGATTTTTATGATAAAAATTGTAATTGGAATAGGGATCATACCGTTCATCTATATTATTTAGATGAGCAGGGTAAGGCGGTGCATTTTTGATAAAAATATAAGTCTGTAAAAAATCCCCATTGCCGAAGTTTTCGGTAATGGGGATTTTACTTATTCTTTATCGTGGTTTAAAAACTTGTCTACTAAATAGCGGGGACGTGCCTTGCTTTCAATATAGGTTTTGCCAACGTATTGGCCCACAACGCCGATAGAGAAAAGCTGAACGCCACCCAAAAACCATATTGATGCCATAAGCGATGCCCATCCGGGTGAAACGTTGCCGCACAGGTAAGACACCAATATATATATGAAGGCGATTATAGAGCAGAAAATTATAAGCACGCCCAAAAGTGCTATAAGGGTAATGGGCTTAATTGAAAAAGAGGTAATTCCCTCCCACGCAAAGGATAGCATCTTTTTTAAGGGGTATTTGCTTTTGCCTGCTGCGCGCTTGCCGCGAGAGTAGGTGACCGTCTCGCTTTTGAAGCCCATAAGCGGAACAATGCCGCGCAAAAACATATTGCGCTCTTTATACTCCATTAAATGCTCCATAGCCCGCTTGGACAAAAGACGAAAATCGGCGTGATTGTAAACGGTTTTTGCACCCATGGCAGACATGGTTTTGTAAAAGCCCTGGGCGGTTTTGCGCTTAAAGAAGGAATCGCTTTTGCGCTCACTTCTTACGCCGTAAACAACGTCGGCCCCGTTGATGTAGCAGTCTACCATTTTTTCAATGGCGTCAACGTCATCCTGCAGGTCGGCATCTACCGATACCGACATATCGCTCAGCTTGGCCGCCACCTTAAGACCTGCCAGCAGAGCGTTTTGATGGCCTGCGTTGGCGGCTAAAGACAAGCCGTAGATATATTTGCTTTGCTTGTGGGCCTGCTCAATAATTTGCCAGGTATTGTCGCGGCTGCCGTCGTTGACCAGCAAAATGCCGCTGTCTGCCGAAATTTTGCCGCGAGAAATCATACCCTTAAGCACGTCGGTCAAACGGGGTATGGTGATAGGCAAAACCTCTTGCTCGTTAAAGCAGGGCACAACAATCAAAAGTCTGTTCATAACATCAAATCCTATTAATTCTTGGATGTGGGAATTGAATCAGGGGCGTTTGCCTCTTCCTCTTTTGCGGGGGCAGCTGCTTTTTTACCGCTTGTTACGTATAGCATAACCACAATGTATACCGCAAATCCAATATTTGCAACATCAAAATTGCTGCCGTGAATATTAAAGTTCAACAGCTTTGCAATGGCGGGTGCCAAAACGCTGTCTACACAGAAAAATGCGGCGGAAAGTCCGCAAGCAAAGTAAAGCACGGGGGTTCGGCTGCCCGAAACCTCCGACATAATTTTGCCGCTTGAGTAAAGAAAAAGCAAAAGCAGGCACATGGTGGCAATATCAAAAACGGTGTCGGTAACGGTTACCTCGCCCGTATAGCCCATAAAGGTTATAATCAGCCGAGCCAACCCATACAATATGCTGATAATAGAAAGCCCACCGTTAAATTTGCCGTCGGTAAAGCAAGAAATGCCCTGCAGCATTATAACTGCAGCCGTGCCCACCGACATAAGTGCCAAAATGTAGTGGCCTACGTGGGCGGCGTTAATCACGTGGGTAACGCCCGAAATGGCAAGGCAAAAGGCCGCCACAAAGGATGCGGCACCCAGCCCCTTGCTTTTGTTGTTGGGCATAATTTCACCCGGGCGCGAAAGCCATACCACCAAAACCAGGGCGGGTATAAGCAGCACGCACACCACGCTGATAACGTTGCCTATATAACCGAAATCGTCTTTATAAAAGCCGGTAGCGGCATCAAGCATATAAAATTGTTGTAATACCCTTGCCGCAAGCAAAACGGGCGCGGCGAGAAAAAATAGAGTAAACAAAAGGGTGCGTTTCATTAACGGTCACTCCGAAAAACAAAATTATTAGCGTTCATCAAGATTCAAATAGGGCTGATTCTTCCAAACCGATTTATATGCGGGGCGCATAATTCTTCCGCCTGTGGTAATTTCTTCAAGACGGTGAGCGCACCAGCCCGAAATACGGGCAGCGGCAAAAATGGGGGTCAGCAAATCCTCGGGCACACCCAAGGCGTTGTAAACAAGACCCGAATAAAGGTCAACGTTGGCACACATGGTTTTGTTGCTGCCCTTAACCTCGGCCATAAGCTCGGGAGTTGCCTGCTCAATGATGTTAAGCAGCTTAAACTCGTTTTGCAGGCCGTATTCCTCGCTAAGCTCGGCAGCCATCTTTTTAATAAGCACGGCGCGGGGGTCGCTGATGGTGTAGATGGCGTGACCCATACCGTAGATAAGGCCCGAGCGGTCGTTGGCTTCTTTTTTAATAATTTTTACAAGGTAATCTCTTACCTGGCCTTCGTCGCAAATGTTAGGCACGTGGGCGGCAATATCGTGCACCATTTCTATAACCTTTATGTTGGCACCGCCGTGCTTGGGTCCCTTAAGGGAGCTTACTGCGGCAGAAAGGGTGCCGTAGGTGTCGGTGCCTGAGGATGAAAGCACGCGGGTGGTAAAGGTAGAGTTGTTACCGCCGCCGTGGTCGGCGTGAAGCATAAGGCAACGGTCAAGCAAAATTGCCTCTTTATGAGAAAAGGCGCGGTCGGGACGGATAGAGGAAAGTATGCATTCGGCCGTTGAATGGTTGGGGTCAATGGGGTGGAAGAACATACTTTTACCGTCGTAATAACGGCGCTTAACCTGATAGGCATAGCTCATAATGATGGGCAGCTTGGCAATAAGACCAATGCACTGGCTGAGCACGTTTTCAAGACTTGTATTATCGGGGTCGGGGTCGTAAGAATAAAGAGCAAGAATTGAGCGGGACAGCTTGTTCATTATATTCTTAGAGGGGGCCTTGATAATCATATCTTCGGCAAAATATTGAGGCAAATCTCTTACGTCGGCCAAAACGCCGCGGAACCACTCTAACTTTTCTTTGGTGGGAAGGTCGCCGAAAAGCAGCAACCAGGTTACCTCTTCAAAGCCGAAGCGGTCGTCACGGTCGCAGCCGGCAACGATTTCTTCAACGTTTATGCCGCGGTAGTTAAGCTCGCCGGGGATGGGCTTGCGCTCGCCGTCGTCAATAACGTAGCCGCGAACGTTACAAATGCTGGTCAAACCGGCCATAACGCCCGTGCCGTCTTCATTTCTGAGACCGCGTTTTACGTGGTATTTTTCGTAGTGCTCGGGCACGATGTGGTTATTTTTTCTAAATTCCTCGCATAAATTAGACAAGGCATCAAAGGGAATCATTTGCAATTTCTCCTTTCCCTTACATTGATTTTTGAAAAATATGTATAATGAATAGTTAATTTTATCATAACCCATTAATAAAGTCAAGGGCAAAAGGCACTTGCCCTGCTGTGGGAAAGGAGTTTGAAAGAGGTATGCGGGGGGCTAAAAAAATATATGGTATAATGCTGCTCTTTATGTTGGCGGTGATGATTGGGCTGCCTTTGCTGGCCATACCGCCCTCAAGCCCAAAAAAATCGGCAGAAAATTTGGGGGGCAGTTATCCCGATAAAGAGCGGTTTAAGATATATATTACCGAAACCGAAAAGGTTGAAAAGGTGGCGGCCTTTGACTACGTGGTGGGGGTTGTGTCGGCAGAAATGGGCGCCGACGCTCCCAAAGAGGCGTTGAAGGCCCAGGCGGTGGCAAGCTACACCTTTGCACGCTACCGCAAGCAGCAAAATAAAGATAAAAGCTACGACCTTACCGATAGCCCCAACACCGACCAAAAGTATTTTAGCCGTTCACAGCTTAAGCAAAAGTGGGGCAAAAGCTACGATAAAAAGGTGGCGGCGGTTGAGGATGCCGTAAGGCAGTCGGCAGGGTATATGCTTACCGATGACGACGGCAGCCCTATTTTTGCCGCCTATCACGCTCTGTCGGGTGGGCGCACCGAATCGGCAAAAACGGTGTGGGGCAAAGATTATTCCTATCTGCAGCCGGTAGAAAGCATAGGAGATTTGCTGTCACCCGATTATCTGTCGGTGCGAAAATTTACCGAAGAGGAGCTTAAAGAAAAGCTCAGCACCAAGGTAAGCTTAACGGGTGAGCCGAAAAACTGGATTGCAGATATAGATTGCTCCTCTTCGGGCACGGTAATATCGGCAAATATGTGCGGCACCACCATAACGGGGGAGCAGCTGCGCATACTTTTGGGGCTTAGAAGCGCCTGCTTTGAGGCGGCCTATGCCGATGGAATTTTTACCTTTAACGTAAAGGGCTGGGGTCACGGCGTTGGAATGAGCCAATACGGTGCCTGCTACCTCGCAAGGACAGGCAGTACCTTTATCGAGATTTTAAGCCACTATTATACCGACTGCAAAATGACCAAATAACCCCAAACGGCCTTTTACCCCCTATCGCAGCAAAGCGGTGGGGGTAAATTTCTTATTAAGAATATATCTGTTAACAGACCTTGAAAAAATGGGCGGGGTGTATTATAATTTTTATATAAAAACCCGGTTTTGAAGGTGAATTTATGCTTGCTTTTTTAATAGTTATGGGTGCTTTGCTTGTTTTGGGTGGGCTGTTTTTTGCCATTACCTATTATTGCTTTAACCGTGCCTTTTACGCTCCCGATCGCGACCCTGCCACCGTTGATACGGGCAGCTATCCCGAAGGGGATATATATTTGGCCTATCGCGACAAAATGACCCAATGGGTGAAAGAAACCAAGGCCCTGCCCCAAGAGGAGTTTTCTATTACCTCTTTTGACGGGCTGACCCTTTACGGCAAATATTACGAATATGAAAAAGGCGCACCTATCGAGCTGATGTTTCACGGCTATCGAGGCACCGCCCTGCGAGATTTGGCAGGGGGCGTTCACCGTTGCTTCAGCATTCAGCGCAGCGCCTTTATAGTTGACCAGCGATGCAGCGAAAAAAGCGGCGGCAACGTAATCACCTTTGGCATTAACGAGCATAGGGATTGCCTTAAATGGGTGGATTTTTTGGTAGAGCACTTTGGCCCCGACGTAAAGATAATTCTTACCGGTATATCTATGGGTGCGGCTACCGTGCTTATGGCGGCAGGCAAGCCCCTGCCCAAAAACGTAATAGGCGTAATTGCCGATTGCGGCTACAACAGCCCCAAGGATATTATTAAAAAAGAGGTTAAAAGCATGGGTCTGCCCGTGGGCCCCGGCTATTGGTTCGTTAAGGTGGCGGCCCGTATGCTCGGCAGGTTTAATTTGGAAGAATATTCACCCCAAGAGGCGATGAAAACCTGCAAAGTGCCCGTTATCTTTTTTCACGGCGATAACGATGATTTCGTGCCCTGCGAAATGAGCCAAATCAATTACGACGCCTGCACCGCAAAAAAGCGGTTTGTGGTTGTCGAGGGCGCAGGTCACGGCTTGGCGTACCCCGTCGCCCCCGAAAGATACATATCAGAGCTTAAGGACTTTTTTGGCTCTGAGGTGCAGTAGTAAAATACGAAATTCGGTTTCAACGCCAAAAGCTATTGATAGGTTTACGGCAGATTTTTATTGCAATAAAGCCAAACCAGTTATAAAAATTGAGTTAACGGTTATACGGAGGTGACCTATTACGAGTGTTTATTACGTGGCAAATGGGGGCAGCGATGCTAACGACGGCTTGACCCCCGCCACCCCGTGGCAGACCATGGGCAAGGTAAACGCCTGCCATAAAGGCGGCGACGAAATCCGCTTTAAGTGCGGTGATACCTTTTACGGCACCATTGAATCCAAGGCGGGTGTGGATTTATCTCATCCAACGGTATACACCTCTTACGGTGAAGGGCACAAGCCCGTCATCACCCAAATGAAAATCATTAAAAAGGGCGTGTGGCAGCAGGTGGCAGGCAACCTCTACCGCGTCGACCTTTACAACGAAAACAATTACGTGGGCAACACCCTTAAAAAAGATAAAAACGTGGGCTTTCTTGAGATTGACGGCGCCATATTTTACGAGAAAAAGTTTGCCCTGCAAGACCTGGCAGAGCAATGGGATTTTTATTGTGACGACTATAATTCGGATACGCCCTATCTTTACGTTTACTCGTCGGCAGCCCCCGACAGCTTGTGCGAAAATATTTCGGCGGCGTGCAACATTGAGGGCTCGGTGTTTAAGGATTACGTGCGGTTTGAAAACCTAAACTTTACGGGAATGGGCAGCCACGGCATA
>JAZQSG010000291.1:0-1479 GCA_045630025.1 Acutalibacteraceae bacterium | reverse complement strand
TCAAAAAGCAACAACAGGCGCAGGCTGCGGGCTATGCTTCGGGCGGTTTTACACCGTCGGGCCGTTGGGACGAACCGCAGGGCATTGTGCACTCTGACGAATTTGTTGCAAACCGATTCGCCACGGGCAACGCCGAAATAAGGCCAGCCCTTAACCTTATCGACCGCGCACAACGTAATAACACCGTGGGCAGCCTAACCGCCGACGATGTAACCGCAAGCCTTTACAGCCGAACCAGCCCCGACGTGGTTAAAGCCGTCAACGCCCAAACGCCAGCCGCAGGCGCAACCCCGCAAGCCGCCGACAATGCCGCAGCACTTGAGGCCAACGCAGCCGCAATTGCCGCCAATGCCGATGTTTTGCGCCGCCTGTCTGACCAACTCGACGAAGGCATTACAGCAATAGCCAGTATCGACGGCCGCAACGGTATCGACCGCCAGCAAAAGAAGTATAACCAATTAATCAATAATGCACGATGACACAACTATATATCGACGGCCACCTTTGCGACCTGCCAACCGACTTCAAAATTACGTTGGTAACCGAAAACCTTTACTTTAGCAAGGCTTCGACGTACACTTACGACATACAACTGCCTATTGCGCCGTTTTCGAATAATGCAAAGATTTTCGGCAATATCAACCGCACCGACAAACGCATTACGACAACCACTTTGCCCGCGCAACTTATTGTCGATAACAAAGTTATTGTTAACGGTGTGGCCGTAATTGTCGGCACTTCGGACACGTCTGTTAGTGTGCAACTTATGCAGGGCAATTCTGAATTGAACTGGAAACAGCGGCTCGAAAAAATCTACATTGACGAACTCAACCTGGGCACAATTTGGGACTGGGGCTTTGTGAAAGATGCCGACGGCAAAATTCGCATTATGGATAGCCTGAAAACGGGCAACGGCACAGGCGCAAGTTATTACCGCTGGAAATGGGACTGTATCAAAGAATTTACCAACGGCGACTGTGTAACAACGCCGATTTTCAACAGCGAATCGGGCAAAATTATGAATGCCCTTACCAACGACGGCAACAACTTTTTGTTTCTGCACGACAATATCGACTACCCGCAAGGACTTGAGCCGAATTACACCGCACGACCCAACCGCCTGGCGGCACAACCGAAACTTAAAGTTATTATTGCAAAGATTTTCACGGCGTTGGGCTACACAATCGGCACTAACGAACTGACGGGCAAACATATTTACGAAAATATCTACGTTGCCAACAGTACCGAATGCTGGCTTGTGGCCGATATGCTGCCACACCTTACGGCTGTCGAATTTATCGAACAATTACAACTATTATTTAATTGTGTAATAGTTATTTCCGATGATACCGTGGATATTTTCGCACGCAAAAACTTCTATGCGCAAAGCCAACTAACAGCCGCGCATTCGCAAACGCTTGAAAATGTTGTTGATGCCTACACCGTGGACGTTGACAGCGAACCGTCGGTTGCCGATGC
>JAZQSG010000290.1:0-8132 GCA_045630025.1 Acutalibacteraceae bacterium | reverse complement strand
CTACCGGTGATTGCCCCGGCACCAACCGCTTTGAAATTACCGGTGATAAGGGAAAGATGGTTTGCGAAAACGGCAAGCTGACATGGTGGAAGCTTTCTGAGCCCGAGAGAAAGGTTTGCTTCGAGTCTGATAACGGCTTCTACCACGACCCCAACCTCGTTGTTGAAGATGTAGAAACCGACAAGACCGAAACTGCACATATCGGCATTCTTCAAAACTTCACAAACGCCATTCTTTACGGTGAAGAGCTGCTTGCTCCCGGTTATGACGGCATTAACGGCGTAAACATTGCCAATGCCGCTCATCTCTCCGATTGGACCGGCGATTGGGTATCTGTTCCCGTTGATGAAGAAAAATTCCTTTCTCTTCTTAACGAGCGCAGAGCAACTTCAAAAGCCAAAGAGCATGTTGAAAGCATCGTTAGTGACCTTTCCGGCACCTATAATGACCGCTGGAAGGTTAGATGAAGTTGAATATCTAATAAAAAACAGAGAGGTTTTATTCCTCTCTGTTTTCTTTTGCCCATTTGCTGGGCGATAGTCCTGTTAATTTTTTGAAAGTGGATGAAAAGTTGTTTTGATTGTAAAATCCTACCGCCAGAGCGGTGTTATATACCGATTCGCCTCGCTCAAGCATTTCTTTTGCTGTTGTTATTTTAAGATCTAAAAAATATTGATGTATGCCCTTCAATGCATAACGGTTAAATATACGCTTAAGCTGAGATAAGCTTATATTCAGTTCATCTGCTATTTGCTTGGCCTTTAAGGGTTTGTCGACGTTTTTATTCATAATTTTAACCGCTGCTGTAAAAAGTGCTGCATTGCCGACTGTGTTTGGCTCAATATTGGTTTCGTATTTTGAGAATTCGTAAAGTAAATATTCCAGAAAAACGGTGAATTTTGCTGCTTTCTCTTTGTCACTTCTGAATTTTTGAGGCATATAGTTGCTGTCTGGCCCGTTGGATTCGATTTCACTTCTCAGTGTGTTTAGCGCATCAATACCTTTTTTATCGAGCATAAGCACCTTGTTGAACATTTTATTTATATACTCGCCTTTAGCATTGAAAGAAACTACTGTGAACTCAAGCTCTTTTTTGCCTGCATTCCATATTCTGTGAAATTCGTTCGGCTTATGAAAAATCAAAGAGCCGGCGCGACATTTGAGGATTTTGCTGCCGGCAGTTATGCCTGCAGTTCCTTCAGAGATGTAAACCATTTCCCAAAAGTCGTGGCTTTCACCGGGAAAGATATATCCTTCACCTCGGCTGACGGTAAAGGCAGAAACCAGAGTGTCTATTCTTATTTGAGGCAAAATTTCAATAGGCGACATTGTAGGTATTTTTACTTTGCTCATTTTTTGCTCCTTAAGGTCTGTTTTAATATATTCTTGAACTAAAAAGATATAGAAATAATAAAAAGAACCTATTACACTATAACATAGATATAGTTAAAATGGAAGAGTAACTATATATTTTTTATTAAGGAGTTAAGAGTATGGAGCACTATAATCTTATTAAACCGGAAGATTTGGGCAAAGGTTCAAGCATAAAACTAGATGTTTCACAGGCAGAGGTCGACATCTATTGGAAGGTTGCCATAGAGGTCCTTGAGTTGATATCCGAAAACAATAAAAAAGGCGAGCCCACTGTTATGGTTGTGCCTTACGGTCCGCTCGGCCCCTACTTCAGACTTGCTTATCTTGTAAATAAATACAGAGTATCCCTTAAAAATTGCGTATTCATCAATATGGATGAATACCTTGCTGATGATAAGACCTATATTGATATTAATGATCCTTTGTCATTTCGCGGCGGTATGGACAGGATTTTCTACTCCGTTGTAGATGAAGAGCTTAACGTTTTGCCTGAAAACAGAGTTTTCCCTGAGCCAGGCAACGAAGGCAAGGTAATGGATATTATCAATAAATATGGTAAGCTGGATATGGTTTTTGGCGGTGTAGGCATCAACGGTCACTATGCGTTTAATGAGCCGCCCGAGCCCGGTGAGGTTGTTTCGAACGAAGAGTTTGCAAACCGCGCAACCAGAGTGCTTAAAATCAGCCGCGAAACCAAAACGATAAATGCTTATATGAACTGTGGCGCAGACCTTGAAGCCATCCCCGAATATTGCATTACTGTGGGCTTGAAAGAAATGTTTATGGCTAAAAGGATAATAATGATTATGCCTCGTGACTGGAATGCGGGAGCACTGCGTAAGATTTTGCATGGTGACATAACAGCAAAGGTTCCTTGCTCACTTTTCCGTAATCATCCCGATGCTACTATCTATACCATCGCTGAAGCAACCAAAAATCCCATCCCCGAAATCCGCGTGTATAACAAATGAGAAAAGGATCTGTATTAATTAAAAATATTAACGCTGTTGTTGATGGAACAATAGCCAAATCTGTTGACATACTTGTGATTGACGGAAAAATCTATAAAATAGGCAAGCATATCAAAGCTTATAACGTTGATACCTTTGACGGCAATGGTTGTTGTTTGTTGCCCGGTTTTGTTGATATGCACGTTCACGGTGGCGGTGGCGCCGATTTTATGGATGGCACTGTCACTGCCTTTGAAACTGCTGTAAAAGCGCATTTAAAGCATGGCACAACCACTTTGGCTCCCACGGCGTTAACTGCATCTAAAGAAGAATTGCTGAGATTTGTTAATGCCTATCTGGCTTTTAAGACAGACAGCGAATATGCTGATATAGCTTGCGGAATTCATTTAGAAGGCCCCTATTTTTCAAGCTCCAACAGCAAAAGCAAGGGCGCGCAAAGCGTTGGGTATATAAGGCCTGTTGATATTTCTGAAATTGAAGAAATGCTTTTGCTGGCCGGTAAAAACCTCATCAGATGGGATGCTGCACCGGAAATTGAAAACAGTGCAGAGTTTGCCCGAATTATGCGCGGCCGAGGTGTTATTTGCGGAGTTGCGCATACCAATGCAACAGCAGAAGAGGCACAGCAGGGCTTTAAAAACGGATTTTCCCACATAACTCATTTTTATAATGCAACAACAGCTTATATGAAACGAGATCAGGTTGTTACTGCAGGTGTTGTAGAAGCAGCTTATCTTGATGATGATGTCACTGTTGAACTAATATGTGACGGCAGACACATTCCCAAGGCCTGTCTGCAGCTTGCATTAAAGATCAAAGGTGCTGACAAGGTAGCAGGAATCACCGATGCAACACGTATTTCCGGCTCGGATTTAAAAGACGGCAAGCTTGGCAGCAACGAAAACGGCACCTATATTATTGTTGATGATGAGGTTGCAAAGTTGCCCGATTTGTCATCCTACGCCGGCAGTATATGCACTATGGATAAAGCGCTCAAGGTGCTGTGTGTTGACTATGATGTAGATCTGATAACCGCATCAAAAATGCTTTCGTCGACTCCTGCAAGGTTGATGAATATTGATGATGTTGTGGGCTCAATCGAGTTGGGTAAAAATGCAGATCTGGTATTAATTGATGATAAATTTAATATACTAAAAGTATTTAAAAACGGAATTGCGTAATAAAAAATGCCTATGCACTGCTTGTGCATAGGCATTTAGCTTGTTTAGAATTTGATTTTATCGGCGATGTATGCTTCAAGAGATTCAATCGGAATACGAACCTGCTCCATAGTGTCGCGGTCGCGAACGGTTACGCAACCGTCTTCTTCAGATTCAAAGTCGTAGGTGATGCACATGGGTGTGCCAATCTCATCCTGTCTTCTGTAACGCTTGCCGATTGAACCTGCATCGTCATAGTCAACGCTGAATGAAGCTGAAAGCTTGTCAAGCAAATCCAAAGCTTTGTCTGAAAGCTTCTTTGAAAGGGGAAGGATAGCGGCCTTAAAGGGCGCAAGTGCGGGATGCAGACGCATAACAACGCGCATTTCTCCGTTTTCGCATTCTTCCTCGTCGTATGCTTCACAAAGGAAAGCAAGGGTAACGCGGTCGGCACCAAGAGAGGGCTCAACAACATAAGGAACATAGCGTTCGTTTGTTTCTTGATCAAAATAATCAAGTGCTTTACCCGAATGGTTGATGTGCTGAGTGAGGTCAAAGTCGGTTCTGTCGGCAATGCCCCAAAGCTCACCCCAACCGAAGGGGAACATAAACTCAATATCTGTTGTTGCTTTTGAATAGTGAGAAAGCTCTTCCTGCTCGTGGTCGCGCAGCTTAAGATTTACATCCTTAATGCCAAGTGACAGCAGCCAGTTGTGGCAATAATCTTTCCAATATTTAAACCACTCAAGGTCGGTGCCGGGTTTGCAGAAAAACTCAAGCTCCATCTGCTCAAACTCGCGAGTGCGGAAGGTGAAGTTACCGGGAGTGATTTCGTTACGGAAGGATTTACCAACCTGGCCAACACCGAAGGGGAGCTTTTTACGGGTAGTGCGCTGAATGTTTGCAAAGTTTACGAAAATACCTTGTGCGGTTTCGGGGCGAAGATAAAGCTCGTTCTTTGCATCTTCGGTAACGCCCTGGAAGGTTTTGAACATCAGGTTAAACTTTCTGATGTCGGTAAAGTCGCAAGCGCCGCAATCAGGGCAGGCGATTTTGTTATCTTTAATATAAGCGCTCATTTCTTCGAAACTCCAGCCGGCGCAGTTGGCACCGGTGGCTTCAATAAGCTGGTCGGCACGGTGACGGGTTTTGCAGGCCTTGCAATCCATAAGCGGGTCGGAGAAGCCGCCAACGTGACCGGATGCAACCCAAGCTTGAGGGTTCATAAGTATCGCGCTGTCGAGACCAACGTTATATCTGCTCTCTTGAACGAACTTTTTCCACCATGCTTTTTTTACGTTGTTCTTAAGCTCAACACCAAGGGGGCCGTAGTCCCATGTGTTGGACAAGCCGCCGTAGATTTCGGAGCCGGCATAAACAAAGCCACGGCTTTTTGCAAGAGCAACTATAGTTTCCATTGTTTTTTTAGAATTTTCCATAATATGTACACCTCTGTATTTATATACACTTAACAAATATAATACTTAAAAAAGCAATAAGTGTCAAGCGTTTAAAGGGTAAAAAAATAATCTTTATTAAAATAAACTAAAAAAAGACTTTACAAAACGAAATGTTCGTGGTATAATTCATCTGTTCGCAGTTTCTGAGTTGCTGGCGTATGCCGCTTGCGGAACACCGTTACCTGCAGCTCGGGCTTGACGAAAATATTTTAAAAGAGGTGTATCAAATGCTTAAAGAAGAAAAAACCGCTATAATGCAGGAATATGCTACCCACGAGGGCGACACCGGTTCACCCGAGGTGCAGATTGCTGTATTGACCAAGCGCATCAACGATCTTAACGAGCATCTTCGTGCAAACAAGAATGACCATCATTCTCGTCGCGGCTTGCTCAAAATGGTCGGTCACAGACGCAACCTGCTTGCATATCTTCAGAAGAAAGATATCGAGCGTTACCGTGCTGTTATCGCAAAGCTCGGCATCCGTAAGTAAGTCTGTAAGACAGACCGATTTCTTTAATCGGTCTGTCTTTTGTCTTCTCTGTTGGTTAAATACCGTGGTGTGCGGCTGATTTAGCAGTGAATTGACTGCCTGAACAGGTCGGACAGTGAATTTATTGCTAATCACGCATTGCCTCGGAATATATATTTTTGGAGGTACAAAATGTTTGAAGAATTCAGAACTTTTAAGACTGAATGGGCGGGCAGACCGCTCGTAATCGAAACCGGCAAGCTTGGTCAGCTTGCTAACGGCTCCGTTATGGTAAGATACGGCGAAACTGCTGTTTTCTGCGCTGTAACTGCTGCTGCAAAGCCCCGCGACGGAATTGACTTTTTTCCCCTTTCTGTAGATTTTGAGGAAAAGCTTTATTCAGTTGGCCGCATCCCCGGTTCATTTATGCGCCGTGAGGGACGTCCTACCGAAAAGGCAATTCTCGCATCCAGAATGATTGACCGTCCTATCCGTCCTCTTTTCCCCAAATCAATGCGTAACGACGTATCAGTTGTATGTACTGTTATGTCTACCGACCCCGATTGCTCACCTGAAATTGCCGCTATGCTTGGTACTTCTTGCGCAATCGCTATTTCTAACATTCCTTGGAACGGCCCTGTTGCAGGTGTTGTTGCAGGTTATGTTGATGGTGAGGTTGTGTTTAACCCCACTGCAGAGCAGGCCGCTAAATCTCAGATGCACGTTACCGTTGTTTCAACCGATAAGAAGGTTGCAATGATTGAAGCCGGCGCAAACGAGATTCCCGATGACGTTATGATTGACGCCATTCTTAAGGCACACGAGTTCAATCAGCAGATGGTTGAATTTATCAACGGCATTGTTGCTGAAATCGGCAAGCCCAAGTTTGAGTTTGTTGAGTGCGACGTTGACCACGATATGTTTGAGGCAGTTAAAGCACTTGTTGTTGAGGACGTTCGTGTAGCTATGGATACCGACGACAAGAGAATTCGTGACGAGCGCCTTAAGCCCATCGTTGAAAAGGTTGCAGCTTTTGTTGAAGAAAATTACCCCGATTTTGTTGGTCAGGTTGACGAATGTATGTACAAGCTTCAAAAGTTTGTTGTTCGCAGCTGGCTTATCAATGATAAAAAGCGTGTAGACGGCCGTGGAATCGATGAGATTCGTCCTTTGGCATCAGAGGTTGGCCTTCTTCCCAGAGCACACGGTTCAGGCCTTTTCACCAGAGGTCAAACCCAGGTGCTTACCGTTGCTACCCTTGGTCAGCTTCGTGACGGTCAGATTCTTGACGGCATCGATGATGAAGAGGTTAAGCGCTATATGCACCACTACAACATGCCTTCTTACTCAGTTGGCGAGACCCGTCCCAGCCGTGGCCCCGGCCGCCGCGAGATTGGTCACGGTGCTTTGGCAGAAAGAGCATTGTTGCCTGTAATTCCTTCTGAAGACGAATTCCCTTACTCAATCCGTCTTGTATCAGAGGTTCTTTCATCTAACGGTTCAACCTCACAGGGCTCTGTTTGCGGTTCTACCTTGGCACTTATGGATGCCGGTGTCCCCATTAAGGCCCCCGTTGCAGGTATTTCTTGCGGCCTTATCACCAACGGTGATGACTTTATGACCATGGTTGATATTCAGGGCGTTGAAGATTTCTTTGGCGATATGGACTTTAAGGTAGCAGGTACCCACAACGGTATTACCGCTATTCAGATGGACCTTAAGATTGACGGTCTTACCCCCGCAATCATTCGTGAGGCCATTACCAAAACTCATAAAGCTCGTCTTTATATCCTTGACGAGATTATGCTTAAGGCAATCGAAAAGCCCCGTGAAGAGCTTTCTAAGTATGCTCCCAAGATGGTTTCCACCAAGATTGACGTTGGGAAGATTCGCGACGTTATCGGTCAGGGCGGTAAGGTTATTCAGAAGATCTGTGCAGACTGCAACTGTAAGATCGATGTTGAAGAGGATGGCCGCGTTCACATTTGCGCCATCGACATTGATGATGCAAAGCGTGCACTTATGATTGTTGAAACCATTGCTAAGGATCCCGAAATCGGCGCAATCTTCAAGGGCCGTGTAACCCGTCTTATGAGCTTCGGCGCATTTGTTGAAATTGCTCCCGGTAAAGAAGGCCTTGTTCATATCAGTAAGCTCGACGTTAAGCGCGTAGAAAAGGTAGAAGACGTTGTTCAGGTTGGCGATGAGGTTATCGTAAAGGTTACCGAAATTGATGACCAGGGCAGACTTAACCTTTCTCGCCGTGATGCTCTTGTTGAGATCGAGGGCCTTACCGTTGAAGACAGCGGTGAAGAGGCACCCCGCCGTAAAGAGGGTGGCAGATATAACAATCGCCGCCACGGTGGAAAAAGAGACTAATATTGCAAATTTAAAGACCCGATGAACTTCATCGGGTCTTTTTGTATGCCTCAACCGTGGACGAAAACGGCAGACCTACAACGGCCATTGTGGACGGAGTTGAGATCAATATTGCAACCGGTCAACCCATCAGCGAGCCCAACCTTACCGATACCAGCGGCCCCAACACCTATCTGGCCGAGGATGCGGACAAGCAACCTTTTATGCACACCGACGAGCATACCCGTGTTGAAAGCATTGCCGAGAAGCTCGGTATGGAACTGCGCTGGTCCTCAAAGATTGGTCAAAAGGGCAAATACGTAGGCGGGGTAATTTATC
>JAZQSG010000289.1:0-7967 GCA_045630025.1 Acutalibacteraceae bacterium | reverse complement strand
GCTGGCAGGCCAACAAAAAGCGCACTTGTGCGCCGCTAATATCGTATAGGGCTATGCCCGAAAATGAAATACCCCCCGCATAGCGGGGGATTTTTATTTTAATATAACTTGCTCATTTCCTTTTGCAGATATTTTATAATGGCATCGCAGCGTTCAATGTTTGCCTGTTGCTGTTCAATTTCATAATCGAAGGCGCCGGGCAGAAACAGCTCTTCGCCTAGCTCGTTTGAAATAAGGAAGATCTTTTGACCAATGGTTACCGCCGCTTTAAACTCTTTGGCAAAGGTAAACCAACCTACCACGTCCGCACCAAGGTCAACCAGCTGCATAGAGTTCATTTCCACTCTGCAGGATTCTCGCTCCATCTTAAAGCTGCTTATTTCTCGGCGCAGCAGATATTTGTTAAAGCTGTTTGCCTGTTCCATATATTCAAGGGGCAGACGGCTTAGATCTACCTTGGGCTTTTGGTAATTGTATTTGCCATCAACCATAACCGACTCGTAAACGACGTATTCCTTAATGGCGTTTATATCGTAAATGCCTTTTACGTCTGCACGGGTGTCGTCAAAGGCGGCAAACAGAGCGTCGGTGTTGATTTCGGTTATGCAAAAGGCGTTTTGATAGATAGAATCCAACAGCTTAAGGAAGCCGCTTTCATCTTCTACCTCCTCTATTTGGTTGTCAACCTCAACCTTTTCAAGCTTAAGGTAAATGTTGCCCTCGTACATATTCAGCTTTTCAAATTTAATCTGAATACGGGCCTTAATAAGCATTGCCTCGGGGTTGCCGTCAACGGGGCGAAGGTCCATATCTACGTATTCAAGGGTGGTGTCGCGCAAATCCTCAAAATCGTTGGTAAGGTGACCCTCGGGCAAAATGCTCACAAGAATAAGGGATTTTGCGCTGTCCAAAACGTCGTCACCCGTAATGCAGGACGAGCAAGAGTCCATAACGGGCATCAGCACACCTGCGCCAACGGCCTCGCCAAGGGACATGCGCTTGCCTTCAACGGCGTAAATGCTGGCAAAGGTAGCCATATTTGAGGTGTCGTAAGAGCTTTTAATCAAAGCCATGGTGGCACCCATTTGATAGGGCATAAGCGCATCCCACGAAATGGCCTCAAACATCAGCTGATAGTCGTAGCAATCAAAGCCGTCAAGGGTGGTGTCGGTGCCTGTAACCTTAATGTTGTAGGTGGTTTTGCCGTCTGTAACAACGGTAATCATTTCGGTGCCGTCTACGATAAGGGTGTAGGGCTCGTCACCTGCTTGTGTTGCAATTTCAACGGTAATGGGCTTTTTTGAGGTTATGGTGATATCAATTTGAGATTTTTCTTTGCCCACCACGTTAAACAGGTCGGAATCCCACGAATAGTCAACGGTGTGCTCAAAGGTGTTGGGCTTGTCCTCAACGTTAACCTGGGTTACAACCTCGTCCTCGGTGTGCTCAATTCCGTTTTTCTCAAAGGCCTTGCGCACCTTTTTGGCGTGCTTTTTGCCCCTTCTTGCCGCCTCGCCGTCGTTAACAACGGTGGAGCTTATTTCAGAGCAAAGAATTTCGCGGTACATATCCTTGTTAAGCTCGCCAAGGTTTTTGGCAACCTCTTCGGCGGATTTAAGGGCCTCGGCAAACTCATCCATTTCAAGCTTTGACTCGGCAAAGGCATCGCACAAGGTTTTTTCAATCAAAGCGATTTCTTTTTCTGCCTCTTGCTTTTTGGATTGGTCGTTGCGAATTTTTTCAATGGCCTTGGCGTCCTTCTTTTCAAGCAGACCCACAACCCTTTCGGCAGCAACGTGAATGCTTGCGCCTTCAAGGGATAGGGGGGCGTTGTTTGCCGTTTTGTTATAAGCCATAAGAATGTTGGTGGCGGCTTCAACAATAACGTTATAATCGGTCTCTTTACCCTCTGCCACAACCTCTGCAGAATAGGCGGCCACAAGGCCCTTGCCCGAATCATACCAGCAATCCTTTTTGTTAACAAGCTCAATCTTTTCGCTCAGCTTGTCAACAGAGTTTTCGGGGTCGCCGTTTTCAAAGCTGACCACCTTTTTGCTGTACGTAAAGGCGGCGGCGTCACCTGCAACGTATAAGGGCTTTTTGTCCCCGTCGGTGATAAGCAGGCGGTTTTTGCCTATAACCGGCTTGCCCTCTATCACTTGGGTAAATACGTACATGGTGTTGCCGTTTTCAAGCTTTTGGGTGTCGGCGTGCTCAAATTTTAAATCAGAAAAATCGTCAACCGATTCAACTATCTTAAGGGCTTTTGCATTGCTGGTAACGGGGGCGTCGTCGGTTACGGTGTAAAGGGTGATGCCGTTGGTATCACCCAAGGCGGTTTCGTTGGTTTTGCTGCCCAAAAGTCCGCCTAACGCTTCCGAAGCCGAATTGCGCAGGCCTTCGAACCGGGGAATGCCCAGGGGGTTGAAATAAATAAGGGTAGAGCACAGCACCATTACAATAAGAAGAATGGTTGCAATTATCCTTAAAGCGCGCAGCTTAATGGGCTTGGTAAAATCGTCGGGGAGGGGTTGATATTCAACCACCCCGCGCTTGGGCATAAGCTTCTTTTTAAAGCCCAGCCACTTTTGCTTTAGCTTGTCAAAAAATGCGTCAAGCGCCTCTTCCTTTTTAAAGGCGGCGGCAATCGGACGGGTAAACAGCACCCCACCGCTTACAAGGGCAACCACAATGGCCGCAAGCTGGGTAGGCGTTAAAGCGGTAATGCCGAAAATGCTGCCGCGGTCGTCACCTCGGAAGAATTCGGCAACCAGGCGAAACAGCGAATAAGAAAACAGATATACGGGCGCCCTTTTTGAAAGACTGCACTGGCACAAAACGATAAAAAGGGTAAGGGCAAGGGTGGCCTCCAGCTCACGCACGGGCAGGTCAAAGGTAAGCCCAAACAGGGTGGTGGTTTTGCCATAGCAGCAGCCCCGCAAGCTGCAGCCGAAACGGCTGATAAACTGCATCATCATAACGGGGGTGGCAAAAATGTTAAGGCAGCGTTTAACGTCTTGCTTGTAAAGACGTAAAAACAGTGCGGCCGCAACAAAAAAGGTCAGCAGACCAAAGTAAAAGCTGAAGCCGCAGTGGGCAAAGCGAGACAAAAGCCCGTAATTAAAGGCGCCCTCGTAAAAAAACCAGTTGGCAACGTTGGCCCCCACTACACCGAAAAAGGTTGAAAACAAAAAGCTTTTTCGAATGCGCGATTTCATAAATTTAGAAAATACGTTTTTAAGTGAGCTGTTTAAAATAATGTAGCCCACAAAAAAGGCGATGCACAGCATTGTTTGATAAATTGGGAATGCGCCAAAATCAAAATCCAGCAAAGGCCTCAAGTTTATCACTCCTCAAAATGACTTTTGTCTGATTTTATCATATTTGCTCTCTATTTGCAAGTATAGCAAAAAGGCGCGTCAAACGACGCGCCTTTTAGTTGTTAATTAATTCATCGCAAAAATCGCAGATTACTTGCTTGCTTCTCGGGCAGTAGCTACGGGGTCAACAAGAAATGAGTGTACCTATATTTTTACAAAAAGCCCAACAAATTGTGTTTAAAGTATTGATATGTGCAACTCCAAAACGACGTGTTTTTTTATTACAGTGATGCAATCATTCCGATAAGTCCGCCGAGTATAAAACCTAATGCCATACCGACAATAGGAAGTGACGACAAGTTTCTTGCTGAGTTGTAATATTTCTTTGCAGTTTCAAGCACTGCCAGTTCAGCAGGGTTGGTAGTAGTTACCTTGGGTTCTTGAATACTGCTTGATTTTATCCAAATAATAATTGAGAAAATAATTCCAATGCCAAACATTAAAACTGCCGCCACAATACCGAGATTGCGAAGGGTTCTCGCCTCGTCGTAAAACATTTTAATTGCGGTATAGTCCTTTGAATATGCTGTTGACGGATATGCGTTGTTGGTTGCGTAATTATTGGTAGCGCAACCGCAGTTTGGACAAACAACAGCTTCGTCCATAATTTCTCTTCCACACTTACTACAAAACATATTTTTTCCTCCTGTTGCTGCTTTTCATATTTAAAACTTCTACAGCACTGACATTATAATCTGTTTCAGGTTAAAAGTCAATAACCTGAAACAGATTATCTTACAATAAATACATATTATTGTAAGGAGAGTTAGTATGTATCCACGTGTTCGGAATTTAAGAGAAGATGCAGATTTAAACCAAACCCAAATGGCAAAGCTTCTTGGAATGTCGCAAACGGGGTATTCAAAATACGAAACCGGCGAAAACGACATCCCTACTCACATTCTTATAGAGTTGGCTAAAATACACAAGACTAGTATTGATTATTTATTAGGTCAAACAGAAGTTCGCGAGCCCTATCCTAAATATTAAAAAATTATCTTGTCGGTGATAAATATGGATTTGCCCAAACGAAAAACCACGCGGTTAAAAGAATACGATTACAGCAGTGACGGCGCATATTTTATAACGGTATGCACAAAAGATAAAGAGAAATTTTTATGTGATATCGTAGGGGAGGGTCTCTGTGCCCTCCCGTCAATAGTGTTGACTTCTGATGGAAAGGTTGTGAAAGAATCAATAGAATTTATTAATAATTATAATAATATTAGTATTGATAAATACGTAATAATGCCTAACCACGTACATTTGATTGCAGTAATAAAAACGGGAGGGGATGGAACCCCTCCCCTACAAATATACGATTTAATAGGGCGGATGAAGTCGTATACAACAAATAAATGTGGTAAAAAACTTTGGCACCGCTCTTTCCACGACCATATCATCCGTGATTATAACGACTACCTTAAAATTTGGAATTACATCGACACTAACCCTCAAAAATGGAAAGAGGATTGTTTTTACAGCGAATAACAAAAAGGACTTGGATAAATCCAAGTCCTTTTTGTTATGGGGGTTAGGAATTACTTGCTGGCTTCTTCAACAGCGGTAAAAAACGCATAACAATTTGTGTAAAAAGTATTGCTATACAGCCTTCATTTTGGTATAATACTCCTTGGAATAAGGCACACCACATAGGTAGGCGGTTAGCCCTCAACTTACAGAGGGCATTTGCCCTCTTAATTCAAGGGGGTGATGCTGATGGAATATTATTATTTAATAGTATTAGTCCTGATTGTAGCCACAGGCTACATAACAAGCATAAAAAAATAACCGCCCTGTCCTGAGAAAACAAGCGGTTATTCGTCATTTCTTGGGCTAACCGTTTATCGCGGTTTGCCTTATTTCAATTTTATTATAACATTAGTTTCAAAAATGTCAAGGATTTAGCCAAAAAATCTAAATCCTTGACATTTATCATTTAAGAGCTTATCGATTACTTGCTTGCTTCTTCAACAGCAACAGCGCAAGCAACGGTCATACCAACCATGGGGTTGTTACCTGCACCGATAAGACCCATCATCTCAACGTGAGCAGGAACAGAAGAAGAACCTGCAAACTGAGCGTCAGAGTGCATACGGCCCATAGTATCGGTCATACCGTAAGAAGAGGGGCCTGCAGCCATGTTGTCGGGGTGGAGGGTACGGCCGGTACCGCCGCCTGAAGCAACAGAGAAGTAGTTAACGCCGTTTTCAACACACCACTTTTTGTAGGTGCCTGCAACGGGATGCTGGAAGCGAGTGGGGTTGGTAGAGTTACCGGTGATGGAAACGCCAACGTTTTCAAGCTTCATAATAGCAACGCCTTCGGGCACGTTGTCAGCGCCGTAGCACTTAACCTTAGCTCTGGGGCCGTTGGAGAATGCAACCTCTCTAACTACAGAAACTTCTTCTGTGTAGGGATCGAACTTGGTCTCTACGTAGGTAAAGCCGTTGATACGGGAGATGATGTAAGCGGCATCCTTGCCAAGACCGTTAAGGATAACGCGGAGGTCCTTAGAACGAACCTTGTTAGCGTTAAGAGCGATCTTGATAGCGCCCTCTGCAGCTGCAAAAGACTCGTGACCTGCCAAGAAGCAGAAGCACTCGGTCTCTTCAGAAAGGAGCATTTTGCCCAAGTTGCCGTGGCCAAGACCAACCTTGCGGTTTTCGGCAACAGAGCCGGGGATGCAGAATGACTGCAAGCCGATACCGATAGCGGCGGCGGCGTCTGCGGCCTTGGTGCAGCCCTTTTTGATTGCGGTGGCGCAACCTACGGTGTAAGCCCAAACAGCATTTTCAAAGCAGATGGGCTGGGTTTCACGGATAATTTTATCACAGTCGATGCCCTTGGCAAGAGTAATCTCTTTGCACTCTTCAACCGACTTGATACCGTACTCGGCGAGTACGCTGTTGATTTTTTCTATACGTCTTTCGTAACCTTCAAACAAAGCCATTTTAGCGTACCTCCTTAATTATTCTTTACGGGGGTCAATGTACTTAACGGCATCGGCAAAGCGACCGTAAGTACCCATTGACTTTTCGTATGCTTCGTTGGGCTCCATACCCTTTTTGATGAAGTCGGTCATCTTGCCGAGAGAAACAAACTCGTAGCCGATAACCTCGTCGTTTTCATCAAGAGCCATTCTGGTGCAGTAGCCCTCGGTCATTTCAAGGTAGCGCACGCCCTTTGCCTTGGTGCCATACATGGTACCAACCATTGAACGCTCACCCTTACCAAGGTCTTCCATACCGGCACCGATAACAAGGCCACCCTCAGAGAAAGCGGACTGTGAACGGCCGTAAACGATCTGCAAAAACAGCTCGCGCATAGCGGTGTTGATAGCATCGCAAACCAGGTCGGTGTTGAGAGCTTCAAGCACGGTTTTGCCGGGCAAAATTTCTGCTGCCATAGCGGCAGAGTGGGTCATACCTGAGCAACCGATGGTTTCAACCAACGCCTCTTCGATGATACCGTCTTTAACGTTAAGAGAGAGCTTGCAAGCGCCCTGCTGAGGTGCACACCAGCCAACACCGTGGGTGTAGGCAGAGATGTCGGTAATCTCTTTTGCCTGAACCCATTTGCCTTCTTCGGGGATGGGAGCAGGACCGTGATGCGGGCCCTTAGCAATGGGGCACATTTGTTCTACTTCATGAGAATAATTCATGATTTGACTCCTTTCATTATAAAGGCGTTTTAAACACCCATTATTTTACGCATAACATTATATAACAGTTTGTGCAACTAATCAAGAGGTCTTTTTTATTTTTGGCTAAATGAGATAAATTTATTAAAAAAAGATACGATAATCCACTTGAATAATGACTAATCGAGGGGTATAATTGTTTTTATAAGGAAAGAAATAGGAGGATTTTACATATGGCAATTCTTGTAACAGGCGGCGCCGGCTATATCGGCAGCCACACCTGCGTAGAGCTTGTTAACGCAGGTGAAGAGATTGTTGTTATCGACAACTACTACAATTCCAAGCCCGAGGCGCTCAACCGCGTTGAGCGCATTACGGGCAAAAAGATTAAATTTTACGAGTGCGATATTCGCGACCGCAAAGGGCTGGATAAGGTTTTTGCCGAAAAACAAATAGAGGTTGTTATCCATTTTGCAGGTCTTAAGGCGGTTGGCGAAAGCTGCAAAATCCCCCTTGCTTATTACGATAACAACGTGGCAGGCACCGTTACCCTTTGCCAGGCCATGGCCGACCACGGCTGCAAAAAGCTGATTTTCAGCTCTTCCGCAACCGTTTACGGCGGCAACAATATTGCACCCTACGGTGAAGATATGCCCACGGGTGCCGTAACCAACCCCTATGGCCGCACCAAATACGTTATTGAAGAAATTTTGAAGGATCTTTACGCATCCGACAACAGCTGGAGCATTGCCCTGCTTCGCTATTTCAACCCCATCGGTGCCCACGAGTCCGGCCTTATCGGTGAAGATCCCAACGGCATACCCAACAATCTTGTGCCCTACGTTGCACAGGTTGCAGTTGGCAAGCTTGAGCGTGTTGGTGTGTTCGGCAACGATTACGATACTCCCGACGGCACGGGCGTGCGCGATTACATTCACGTTGTT
>JAZQSG010000288.1:0-2039 GCA_045630025.1 Acutalibacteraceae bacterium | reverse complement strand
GCTTATCTTTTGGGTTGCCGAAAAACTCAGAGCAGGCCTTTGCATATGCCGCACGAGTATCAGCCACCACAACCTGGCAATCAACGCCAACGTTATGGTCGGTCACAACGGCCGCTGCACCCATACGGGCAGCATCTAACGCAAATTTGTGGCCGTCAACACTAAATCCTCTTATGCAGAAAAAGAGTGTGCCCTCTTTTACCTTGCGAGAATCGTTGGTTATTGAGGTTATTTCAACATCCTTGTTGCCATAGGGCAACTCACCCAGCAGCTTACTGAGTTTCATGTTATCATACCTTTCGTCAATTAGTCACTTCCGTCACTTGCGCGGAAGCTTACCGTTATTACAGAACCAATTTCTACGCTTTCTCCCGCCTTGATGCTTTGTGAATAAGCGACAATGCTGCTTCCGCTGAGGGAGTAACCTGAGAACTTGATGTTAAGCTTATATTCTGCCGCAAGCGCATTTGCCTCGGCTACGGTTTTGCCTGTGAAATCGGGAACCTCTATCATTACCGATTGCTCTGAACCCGTATAAATTACAACCGTACCCGACTTGGATATGGGTTGACCTGCACCGGGCATCTGACGCTGAACAACATCTCCGTCGCCTACGATGCGGATGGTAAGACCTGCACTTGAAATGGCGGCCTTTGCTTCTGCAACCGATTTACCTGAAACGTCGGGGGTGCTGACACCAATGGAGGAAAGCTCTTCAGATGAATAGTTGGGCTCGATACCCAAATAAGGCAACGCCTCGGAAAGAATGCTGCCTGCAACGGGGGCTGCGATTGTTCCGCCGTATATATTTGCTCCGTGGGGCTCATCAAGCACTACAAGAACAACAATTTGAGGATTATCGGTGGGGGCAAATCCGCAGAAGGATGCAACGCGTGCTTTTTCATCTTCTGACGAAAGCTTTTGAGAGGTACCGGTTTTGCCGCCTACGCTATATCCGGGTACGTATGCATTTTTACCCGAGCCCTGTGAAACAACGCTTTCAAGCAGCTGGCAAACAAGCTTTGAGGTTTCTGTTGAAATTACCTGTCGCTTTTGTGTGGTATCAAAGCTTTTAACAGTGTTGTTATCGGCATCTACTATCTTGCTTACAACGTGGGGTTGAACAAGATATCCGCCGTTAACTGCAGCACTTATAGCAGTTATAAGCTGAATGGGAGTTACGTTAAAGCCCTGGCCGAAGGATTCGCTGGCCAAGTCTATGTTGGTCATGGTAGAACCGTCGTGATAGGTTACACCTGCAATAGGTGCAGTTTCACCGGGAAGGTCTATGCCGGTTTTTTCAGTTAAGCCATAAGACTGAAAATATTTAAAGAAGGCCTTTACGCCCAACGACTGTCCGATTTGAATAAATGCGGGGTTGCAAGAGTTGGCAAACGCATCGCCAAGAGATTGGGTGCCGTGGCCCGCATGCTTGTGGCAAGAGTAACGGGTGCCTGCAACAACTATATAACCGGGGCAGCTGAAGGAGTTGCTTAAAAACACAACGTCCTCTTCAAGTGCGGCAGAGCCCGTAACAACCTTGAAAACAGAGCCCGGCTCGTAAGTGTCGGATATGGCCTTGTTGCGCCACTGCTCTTTTTGTGCAGAGCTAAACGCTGCAGAATACTCGTCTGTTCCCTTCAGCTCTTCAAGCGCTGCTTTGGTTTTGGGGTCGCTGATGGTAAAGGGTGAATTTGGGTCAAAATCGGGCTTGGTTGCCATTGCAAGAATTTCGCCCGTGTTAGGATTCATTGCAACTACACAACCGCGATTTGTAACGTTATTTTCTTCAACCGCTTTTTCAAGATATTTTTCTGCAATGTACTGAATGTACTTGTCGATAGTAAGCACCAAGGAGTTGCCCGTTTGTGCTTCAACAATTTTTTCATAGCTGAAAGGCATATCGGCGCCGCGAGCATTTTTTGCAGCTCTTACTCGGCCGTCAGTACCCGACAAGTTTTCGTCGTAATAGGACTCAAGTCCGCTTAAACCTTGGTTATCGGTGCCAACAAAGCCAAGCACTGTAGATGCCAAAGAAT
>JAZQSG010000287.1:0-1752 GCA_045630025.1 Acutalibacteraceae bacterium | reverse complement strand
AATGTAAATTTATCGCCATCCTTTAAGGTGATCTTTTGATTCTTAAAGGTTTTAATGCGATATTCGGGACCCTTTGTATCAAGCATAATAGCAATGGGCAAATTAAGGTCAGCACGCACTTTTTTCACAAGGTCAATTCTTCTTTGGTGTTCTTCATAAGTGCTGTGAGAAAAATTAAGCCTTGCTACGTTCATACCTGCCTTGCATAAGCCAATCATTATTTCTTCGGTGTCGCTTGCGGGGCCTATTGTGCAAACAATCTTTGTTTTACGCATAATGAACCTCCGAAATACACAATTTAAACTGTTATATATAGTAACACAAAACAAAATAAAATTCAAGTTATATAATTAAATTATATAAAAAGCTCATTCTCTGCCACTTTACAAAGAATGAGCTTAAAATTTTAAAACACCGGCAAAAATAAAAGCAAATTCTACTTGCCCTCGTCAAGTGGCACTTGCAAAAGGTATATTTTGGGGGATTATCACATTACCCCAAAAAGCTCTAAAACAATTTTGCCCGCAAGCAGTAAAAGCACAACCAAAATTACAGGGCGCACAATTTTAGAGCCGTTTTTAAGGGCTAGCCCCGCGCCAATATACTGCCCCGCTATTGCAAAGCCCGCCGCAAGCAAACCAACGGGAACCAGCACCTTACCCGCCATGAGCGAAGTGAAGAGCGCTCCCAAATTTGAAGCAAGGTTTACAAGCTTCACGTTGCCTGATGCAGTGCGCACGTCTATTTTTGCAAGGTAGCAAAACACAAGCAATAAAAAGGTGCCCGTACCGGGGCCGTAAAAGCCGTCGTAAGCGCCGATAATCAAAGATGCGCCCCAAACAATACTGCGCCTTAAAGCCTCGTTAATGCTTTCGCGCTTTTCGGGTAATTGCTTTTTCTTGAAAATAATTACTGCAATTACAGGCAATACAATCAAAAGCAAAAGCTTTAAGTACTTTTCATCCACAATAAGCTGTAGCCGTGTGCCCAAATGCGCGCCAAAAAGCGCCAACACAATTGAAGGCAGAGCCAAAAGCCAATCTACACAGCCGTTTTTAACGTAGCGAACGGTAGAAGCCACCGTGCCAATGCAAGACGAAAGCTTGTTAGTGCCAAGCGCTAAGTGTACGGGAAAACCCGCTAACAAATAGCACGGCACCGAAATAATACCCCCACCGCCGCCAATGGCATCCATAAAAGAGGCGCAAAAAACGCCCAAGCAGAGTAGCGCTACTACCCATATCGGAAAACCGCAAAAATCCATAATTTCTCCTTAAAATCAAAAAATGTTTACTGTTCAAGTCCGCCCGCCAAAATATAATCCGCCACCAAATCTCGTGCGAAAACATCGTCGTCCAAAGTATCAACAATAGTCATATTATTATAAGAATAATTTGCCGAATAGGTGTCGGTCACAACGTAATAAATAGCATCGGGATCAATATTATCACAAGTGCTTTCGCCAAAAGCCGTTGTTTTAATGTAGTACGCTTGGTTATCGGTCTTTAAAAAACGGCTAATCAAATCCTTGCCCTTTATACTGCACAAGGTAATCTGATTATCAAAGGGCAGTAAGGACATTAACTGACTGTAACTTACCTCGCCCGCGGAAAGATACATCGGCGAACGGCAGGAAATATATCCCCCGCCCAGTACTATATCGTACTGCTCGCCCCATTTTTCTTCCCCTTTAGCAGCATATAAATCAGCTACCAATTGGCAAATTTTTTCACTGCCTCGGTAATAGGCGTT
>JAZQSG010000286.1:0-3321 GCA_045630025.1 Acutalibacteraceae bacterium | reverse complement strand
GGGTGATCCGTCACTCGCCCGATACTACCGCAAGGCATATCGTATAAAACAAGATGAGATAAACAACAACGCATGGTTGCAGGGTTTGTATATATACGATGCCGTATCGACAGCATTACACAACGCTTTGCGCGGTATGGGTAAGCAGAAACCTCCGGCAAAGGACTATGCAAAGCAACCGTATGATTTGCACAATAAAGTTAAGACGGAAGCGGAGAAGGCTAAAGAGGTTGAGGTTGAGCAGGAAAAAGCCGCTGCGTGGATGGAGAACTTTGTGCGAATGAATAGTAGTAAGAGCCAGAGCCATAGAGCCAGAGCCAACTAACGAAGGAGGGTCTGTCTATGGCTCTAACTATTGACCAGTTGCAAATACAGATAGAAGCCGAAAGCACAACGGCAACAAGCGCCATTGATACTTTAATCGGCAGACTTGAAAGTTTACATGGAAAATTAAATGTTTTAGGTAGTGCCGGCAAAAGTGCTGGCAATGGGTTGGCGGCTACCGCAAACGGTGCAAACAAAGCCGCTACTGCTACCGACAAACAGGCGAAGTCTGCTGACAAAGCTGGTAAATCGACAAAGAAGTTTACCGATAGATTAGCAAATCAAATCTCCAAAACCCGTACATTGGTAGGTGCTTTTAAAACGCTTGCGAACTCGTTTGCCACCGCGTTTACCGAAAGCAACGACTATATTGAAACGCTCAACCTGTTTAATGTAACGATGGGCGATGTTGCCCCAGCCGCTTATGAATATGCCAAAGCCGTTGAGGCGGCTATGGGCATCGACAGCAAAGACTTCATGCAGTTTCAGGGCGTGTTTAAAAACCTGACTGCCGGCTTTGGTGTGGTTGAGGAAGATGCGAATAAAATGTCGCAGAACCTGACTCAGTTATCATACGATATGGCATCCATTTTCAACACCGATGTTGAAACGGCGTTTGATAAATTGTCCTCTGCTATGTCGGGTCAGGTAAAGGGCTTGCGCGAGTTCGGTATTGATACGTCGGTTGCTACGTTGGAAGAATACGCTCTTTCTAAGGGCATTGATGCAAGCGTTAGGTCGATGAGCCAAGCCGAAAAAGCTATGCTCCGCTATAACTATATTATGGAGCAGTCCATTCACATGCAAGGCGATATGGCGAGAACGATTGTCACGCCTGCCAATGCTTTGCGTATACTGCAAGCACAGTTGACGAGAATGAAGCGAGCCTTTGGTGACATCATTAGCGTTATCGCAACTCAGATTATTCCATATGTGCAAGCGTTTGTCGAGATTGTCACCGAAGCGGCTACGGCTATTGCTACATTTTTAGGTTTTGACCCGACTGATTACACCGAGGGTACTGAGGGAATTAAAAACAGTTGGGGTAGCGCTGAGGAAGGTGTAGAGGATTATACCGAATCTCTCAAAGCCGCCAAGAAGCAAATGATGGGCTTTGACGAGCTGAACATCATTCAAAACCCCACAAGCGACAGCGGTGCTTCCGCCGCGGGCGAAGCTGGCGGTGCATTGGGCGATATGGGCGTATATGAATACGACTTTCTAAAGGGCTTGAAAACGGACAAGGTTGACGAGATCAAAGCCAAGATGAAGGAGATTCTCAGCTACGCTTATCTCGTTGGCGCTGCGATTGCCGGCTGGAATATTGGCAAGTTCATTAAGGGGCTTGCTTTGGCGAACACAGGCTTAACAGGACTGCCTAAAGCATTGGCTGGGGCTGGTATCGTGCTTGGCGCAACCCTTGCTATTACTGGCATTGTTTGGCAGGTGAAAGCAAGCATTGATGCTTGGAAGAATGGCCTCGGTGTCCCTCAGTTTGGAGAACTGATGGCAAGCGCAGGATTTACCGTAGGCGGTGCAGCGTTGCTGGGCGTATCTCTCGCAGCGGCGATGGGTCAACCGTTGGGCGCTATGACCGCTAATTTTGCCGGATTTGCTTTAATTGCTTCGGGCTTGGGTTTGGTTGTTGTCGGCATTAAAGATTTTGTCACAAACGGTCCAACTCTAACTAACGTTTTAACGATTCTCGCTGGTGCTATTGCGGTTGTAGTAGGTGTGTGCTTGTTGTGGAACGCCGCCCTACTTGCCAACCCGATTACGTGGATCATCATTGGCATTATGGCGTTGGTGGCCGCTGTGATTTTGTGTATCAAGTATTGGGACGAAATCAAAGTGGCGTGTCAAGTCGCGTGGGATTGGATCAAGGGCATTTGGGATGTTGTTGCAACTTGGTTTAATGACAACGTTATTCAGCCCATCGCCGGCTTCTTTACTGGTCTGTGGAACGGTCTGAAAAGCGCCGTGCAATCTATCGTTGACTGGTTTAGAAACGCTTGGGAGGCTGTTATTAGCTGGTTCAAGGACAACTGGCAGGCATTGCTCCTTTTCATTGTGAACCCTGTTGCTGGCATATTCAAATACCTGTACGACAACTTCGAGGGTTTCCGCAATTTCGTGGACAACATCGTTGGAGCTGTAAAGGGCTTTTTCTCGAATTTATGGACGGGATTTACAGATGGAGCGAAAAAGGCTTGGGAAGGTGTTAAGTCTGTCTTTAGCAAGGTTGGCACTTTCTTCAAGGATGTTTTTTCTGAGGCTTGGCAGGGCATCGTTAATGTATTCTCCACCGCTGGCGAAATCTTCACCGACATTAAAGAAGGTATCGTTTCTGTGTTCAAGACCGTTGTCAACGGCATTATTGAAGGTATTAACAAGGTAGTGAAATTGCCGTTTGAGGGCTTGAACGACATACTCGACACCCTTCAGGGCATCGAGATCGCTGGCGTTCAGCCGTTCAGTTTCCTGACTTGGAGAGCGCCTATCCCTGAGATTCCGTTGCTGGCTTCGGGCGGTATCGTGAACGAGGGTCAGATGTTTATTGCCCGCGAAGCGGGCCCTGAGTTGGTTGGTAGCATTGGTCGAAAGACTGCCGTTGCTAACAACGACCAAATTGTTTCGGGTATCGAAAGCGGTGTGTATCGCGCTATGATGGCCGCTAACTCCGGCAATAGTAGCAAGCCTGTTACTGTCAATGCAACCTTTGAGATTGACGGCGAGGTAGTCGGTAAAAAGGTTATTAAGTATCACAACGGCGTGGTTATGCAGACTGGTGCAAGTCCGTTGTTAGTGTAAGGAGGGGGATTTATGGCAATTTTACAGATTAACAAATTTGACATTGCTGACCCACAGACTTTAACTTGGGATATTTACGACCTTGATAGCGAGGACGGCGCTGGTAGAAACCAAGAGGGACTTATGTTCAGAGACCGAGTTGCAGTTAAGCGCAAACTTAGCTGCACTTGGCCTCCGATGGATGAC
>JAZQSG010000285.1:0-2718 GCA_045630025.1 Acutalibacteraceae bacterium | reverse complement strand
ATTGACGACCAATACAAGGTTGACGTTGATTTGTAATTATGTGCAAAAAACCCATCTAAATCAGATGGGTTTTTGTTTTTGGTGTACCATTTATGGTACACGGCAGGCGTTAAAATTAAAACATAAACAAAAAAGGAGTGTAAACAAATGGGTACTTTCTTCACTTTGCTGTGTTTGCTTTTCGCTGTTTTAGAGTTATTGGCAAGATAATTAAAACGATTTGCGGTAAAAAGCACCCCCTTGGTTACAAGAGGGTGCTTTTTTGTTTATTCGCAGATAGTGGTTATACGTTTATAATTTTTTCGCCGTCAAAAATCAGTACGCCGTAGCCGCAACCGACCTTGCCCTCGTTAATCAAATGGTTTTTGAAAGCCCGTTGCAACGAGGTGTTTTCGGGCAGTTTTTTATGCGGCAGATGGCTTTTGTCGGCAAAAACGCGCCAGCCGTCTTCAAAGTGTTCTTGGTCGTGGCTTGCAAAAACGTCAAAATCGCCCATAAAGCTGACTATGTTTGATTTGGGCGAAAGAATGCCCTTATATTCGGGGTAGAGCAGCCACGAGTGGCAGATGCAAATCATGGGGCCGCCCTTCAGCTCGTCCTTGAAAAACTCGTAGGCCTTGCGGTATGAGTCAAGGCGTGCCTCTTTATCAAAGGGCTCGGGGGCACCGGGGATATGCACCGATTTAACGGCAATGCTTTCACTTTTAAAAAGCTGAACGTCTTTAAAAGAATAGGGCAGGTCGTAATAATAGTGGTTGTTTTCAAATTCAAGGCGACCAAGCTTTACTATATCGCCGGTAAAAAACTTGCGATACCACTCGGCCACAAAAATGCCCCACACGCCTTTAACCTCTTTGCACTCAAGCGCCTTATAGCGCATATCGGTAAAGGTATCCCAAAACAGCTCCTCGTCGCGACCCATTTGGCCGTAAAGCTTAAGGGTGCGCTTTGCGGTGTGTATAAGCAGCACCGCCCAAAGGGTAAAGGAATTTATAAAGCTAATGGCCTGCAGCTCGTCAATGCGGTGTTTTACCTTGGCCTCGTAAAAGCCGCCGTCGGCATATTCCTCTGCCATTGCCAAAAACTCCATAGCGTAGTTGCTTTGAATAACGCCAAAGGCCTTTAAAAGCTCTTCCTTTGCGGCTTGGGGGAATTTGGTTTTTTCTAAAAACAGGTTAAAAAAACCTCTGTCCATACTTAACCTCCAAAATGGTTGGCGATAATGTCAAGATCGGCGAGCTCCTCGGCCGTGCAGGTGGGGTAAAGGGTGTCTATCTGATCAAAAACAAACTGCTTGCGGATGGGCTTGGGGGTAAGACCAAACTCTTTAACAGCGTTTTCATAATACATCTTTTTAAGCAGGTCGCGGTTAAAATCTATGCCAAAATATTTGCGGCCGTATATGTCGTGCTCACCCGTTGTTTCGTAAAAGTTGCGAATAATGGTCCATTGGCGCACCATTTCTTGGTGCTGTTCCGCCTCGTCTTCAAAATAATTGTTGTAAGAGTCGGTGCCGTATTTTATGCGGTCGGCGTGGGCCTCAAGGAAGGGCACCCAGGCGTCGATATTTTTGCACATATTGTAATATTGCTCCCAACCGGGGGTCATATCAAGGCGGGTGTTTTCGTAGCCGTCAAGAAAGCGCTTTGCTTGCTCAACGTTGTCGCTGGTAAAGCCGTAATGGGCCAGGGTAAGCTTAAGCTTGGGATGGCGGTTCATAATGGTTATAATTTCTTCAAACATTTCGTCCTTGGTGGGCAACGAGCCGTCAACAAACCATCCGCGGCTGATTTCGTGGTCGGTCATTTGGCTTAAATTCCAAAAGGTGGCAGGGTCGGCATTGTGCAGGGTAACGGAAATTTGGTTTTCTTCCAAAAAAGAAAATGCGCGCTCAAAAACGGGGTCGGTGAGGGTCAGCTTGGTCTCTTTACGGGTGGTGGGTTTGCCCTCAAGCATTTTCAGCCCGTCAAAGCCCGATGAAAAATAGCACTCAAGCTGCTTTTCAAAATCGCGGCTTTGGGCATCCTTATCAAGCTGAGGGTTGTGTATAAGCCCTGCAAAGGCAAAAATTTTATCTTTAAAATAATCTTTATAAAACAGCCCCTTCACAAGCTGGGTGGGGCCTGCGCACTCAACAAAATGGGTAGGCAGCGCGTGAAAAATTGCTTTTTCAACCTTTCCTGCCTCAAAAAACTTTTCAAAGGCCTTTATTGAGTGGGGGATATTGGTGTCTTTATTAAAGTGCACGTGACAGTCAAAAAACTTAAAATCGGAAGAATACATAAAAAGCAACTCCTTGATTTTTGATAATTTAATTATAATTCCCCACGCAAAAAAAGTCCATATAAATTAGAACAAAAAAGGGTTCGATTTTCTTTGAATTTAAGCATTTAATAATAACTATTGCTATTTTGTGCCTTGATTTGCTATAATGATATAAACGAAAGGTCAGGAGGGTTGATTATGTCTGCCGTAAAAACTTGCAAACTGGTTGAAATTGATGGGGGCTTGCGACCCTATCTGCAGGATTTGCAGCTGCGCACACAGCTTTTCGAGCAAAAGCAAAGCGAGCTGCTTGGGGGTCAAGCTTTATCCGATTTCGCCAACGGCTACGAGTATTTTGGCATACACCCCACTAAAGACGGATGGGTGTACCGCGAGTGGGCGCCCGCTGCCGACCAAATGTATTTTACGGGCGATTTCAACGGGTGGGACACC
>JAZQSG010000284.1:0-4658 GCA_045630025.1 Acutalibacteraceae bacterium | reverse complement strand
TAGCTTGATTTGTCAAAGGCAATCTGGGTGCGCTGGTCACGATAACCGTAGGTGTGTGATTTGAAAACGTAGGTCCAGGTATCGCCACCGTCGGTTGAAAGATGAATGCCGTTAACGTCTTGTACGGCAGAATTGGCGCCAACACAAAGTACGCGCTTTACGTTTACGGGGTCGATAGCAAAGCCGGTTGCACCAATTGCCTCGTAGCCGACACATGCCAACGCCCAGGTTTTGCCGCCATCCTTTGTGCGGTAGATACCTGCAACGTCGGTGCCGAAATAGCCGGTCATACCGTCTACGTCATCAAGGCAAAGGCCCAAAACCTGCTGGCAGGCCTCACCGCCTTTGTAGCCCTTGTCAATCAGCGCCTGGCTGACCATGGGTACGCTTTGCCACTTATCGGTATCAAAATATTTATTAACGATATTTGTCGGCTTATTTCCCTTTTGCGAGGTTGTTCCCGACGCAACGGAAGAGGTGCTGCCGCCGCTGGAGGCAGTTTCGCCACCGCCGCAAGAGGTGAACAGCATTGCCAAAGCCATAACTATTGCAATTACTGACAACAATCTTTTGATTTTCATTGTATTTAGCTCCTTTTGTTTATATCAACAGGCGTGGCCTGTCTTTTACTGATAATATTCTTTTGGCGGGGATGCAATTTTCCACATTCCGTGGCAGCCCGTAAAGACAAACAGCTCGCCCGTATTGTAATTGAGGGCCATAAAGCTTGCTCTGCGTGCGCCAACGGGGTAACCGTCGCGACCGTCCCCCTTCATTCGGCAAAGGCCAGTCCAGGTTTTGCCGCCATCGAGTGAGCGCCAAATGTGCTGAACGTCGTAAATAACGTTTGAAGAAACACAAGCGTACATAATGTTGGGGTTGCGCTTATCAACAACAACCGATGAAAGCAGCTCTTTTCCGCTTCCGTTGGGCTGTGCGCCCGTTATGGTAACCTTGCTGAAGCTGCCCGTTTTGCCCGATGCAACGCTTACGAAAAGACCGTTGCCGTTAGCCACAAACACCTTTTTTGCTTTGCTGTTATAAGCAATGTGGGTTATATTGTTATTAACCGTGCCGTACTTGGTCCAGGTGGCACCGTTATTGTCGGAATAAACCACCGTTGACCCGTTGCGGCCCCACAGGCGACCCGTATCGTAATCGACGGTAAACACGCCGTCACAGCCCGCGCCGTGGCCTTCCTTCATATTTTCCCAATTGTAGCCCTTATCGGTGGTGCGCCATTCGCCAATGAAGGCAATTTTGTCGTTGCCCAGGGCGCCCATTCCCGTCTCGTATCCCGTTATTTCCAGTCTGGTGCGGTTAATGTTTTTGCCGCCGTCGTGGGTAACGCAAACGTAGCGAGGGTCTTGCCAGCCGTCGGCAACACCGACTATGCTGGTTTTTTCATCAAGGCAGTAAGAGCCGTAGGTGTAACCGCCCCATGAATTTTCACCATAGGGCACGTAGGTCCAGGTTTTGCCGCCGTCGGTTGAGAAACCGCCGTTATAATCTTGGCTTGATATGGCTATAAGGTTAGGATTGTTAACGTTAAAGACGGTGCGGCCGCTATTGCAAACAGCTGCAAAACCGCTGTTTGACCATTTAAAGTTTTTGCCGCCGTCGGTAGACATATATATGGCGTTCCAGTTAACGATAACCTTATTTTCGTCGGTAGGGTGCCACGCAAAGCGTGATACTGCTGCGTTGGCAGGAGTCCAGCTGCCGTCGGAATTGCGGGTAGACTGCTTCCAGGTTTTGCCCCCGTCGGTGGTGTAGAAGGTTTTGTTTTTACCCTTCGATTCGCCGATAATGGTAACGTCATACTGCATAAGCATCTTTTTGGGGTTTGCAGGGCTGACACGCAGATGGGTGGCACAATTATTGGGATAGTTGGTGCCCTTGGTTTTGGTCCAACTGTCGCCGCCGTTGGTTGAGGTGTACAGTCCCTCATCGGTTAAGCAGAAAATGCTTGCAGGGGTTGTAATAACGTTATCCATAGAGTTAACGGCAACGCTGAGCACCTTTTTAAAGGTTTTGCCCCCGTTTTTGCTGACGAACACGCCGTTTTTGTTGGCTGCATAAACGTGACCGTTTTGTGAATTGACTGCTATATCGCCACCTGCATAGCTTGCCGTTCCGCTGAGCTTTGACCAGGTTTTGCCGCCGTCAGTTGACTTGTATATGTTGGGATCGTTTTTAGTGTTTTTGCCCGTAGAATTATCTTCACGAGACCAATAAACGGTGGTGCAGTAGCCCTTTGATTTATCGTAGCTTGATTTGTCAAAGGCAATTTGAGTGCGCTGATCGCGATAGCCGTAGGTGCGACACTGGAAAACATAGTTCCAGCTTTCACCCTTATCGGTAGAAAGATAAATGCCGTTAAAATCCTGAGCGGCAGAATTGGCGCCCACGCACAGCACGCGGTTGGCATTCATGGGGTCGATAGCAAAGCCGGTAGCACCTGCGGCAGTATAACCCAGGGTGGAAAGCTGCCAAGTTTTGCCCCCGTCGAGGGTGCGGTAAATTCCCGCAACGTCGGTGCCGAAAAAGCCCACCTTACCGTCGATAGAATCAAGGCAAAGACCAAGTACCTGCTGGCAGGCCTCGCCACCGCCGTAGCCCCTGTTGAGAAGCGCCTGGCTGATAAGGGGCACGCTAACCCATTTATCGGTAGTAAAATAGGTGTTTGCGCCCGTTGCCAAATTGACCGTCGGAACCGACTGGCTGTTAATTACAGACGAAATCGAATCACCCGACGAAAGAGAATCGCCCGACGAGGTGGAATCACCTGCATCTGCTGCAGACGACAACGAAGAGGTTGCCCCACCTGCTGCCGATGAGCCGAAATTGCCCGACGATACGTCAGAGGAATTGTTTGAGGAGCAGGATGCCAAAAGCAACGCAAGCACTGATACCACCGCTAATATTGTTTTTATTTTTCTCATTTTGGAGATTTCCTCCATTTTGTTTTTTCAGTGTGTTGCTAATCAAAAATATTATATCAAATTTTGCCCCGATTGTAAATTGTGAGATATATAAAAATCTGTTGGATTTTAGTAGCAAATTAACCAATATTTTTTAAACAGTAATACAAAAGAAGCCCCGAAAGGAGCTTCTTTAACGTTAGTTATTTTGATTTTTTAATAATTGAAAAACGCACGAAAAGTATGGCAACAATGCACATCAAAACTGCCATTGCAGACAAAAGCTGCTGCGCATACATAGTTATGCCCAAAACCTTGTTGCCCGAATTCTGAACATGGGTAACGATGGGGCTTACGGCAATGGTGGTTAAAAAGCCGACTACGCCCGATATGGCCTGGCTGACGGCTATCGAATCGGCTCGGCGCTCGGGCTCGATGTAATAGAAAACCATATTTGTAATGGCGCTGTTTATGCCGCCCATTGCAACGCCGTGGCAAATGCAATAGCCCGCATACATAAGCGCGCCCGTCGTTGGGTTGGTGAAGGTGACAAAGGCACTTCCTGCCAAAAGAAATATCAAGCATTTTTCAACCATTGCGGCAAAGCCCTTGCGGTCGGCATATCTGCCCCAAAAGCGAGACACAACAATGCGCGCAAAGCTGCTTACCATGCTCAGAATGGTTATAGTAGTAAGCTTTAAATTTAAATCTTTAATAAGATAAACGCCGTAGAAGGGCGTGGCAATATCTTTGATTATGTAATAGATGGTAAACAAAATTACCACCTTAACGATGTTTTTGTTGCCGAAAAGGGCTTTAAGCGTTTGGATAATATTTATCTTTCGGGTGGCAACCTCTTTTTCGGGTGTAATGGGAAGCAGTGTAAAGGTGTGCACCACGGTTAAAACCACCGACAAGGCGGCAAACAAAATGAAGGCCTTGTTAATTTCGCCCTTTTCAACAAAAAAGTCGGAAAGTGCACCTGCACCGTATGAAAACGCCATACCCACCACAAGAGAAACAATCTCTTTATTAGCGGTAAAAATGCCGCGGTGATGCTCGTCAACGTTAGACATCAGCCAATTTATTTTTTTGGGGTGGGCAACGTTGTAAATAAAATATGCCGCAACGATTATAACAACAAATAAAACGGTTTTAATCTGCCGGCTGAGGTTTAAGATAGGAATCAGATAAAGAGATAAGAAAAGAACCTGATTCACTATGCTCATTATAATTACAAAGCTTTTTGACCTTTTGGCGTGAATCAAAAGAGAGAAAAGCTGGAAGGAGCAGCCCAAGGATATTATTGAAGATAAAATACCGGTGATGCTGTCGGGCACGCCAATGCTTGAGGTTATGGTTGCAAGAAACGAACCGGTTACCAAAATGGAAAGCAAATATTCTACCGCTGCCTGAGCTATATACAACTTTTGGTTTTGCTTAGTTATATCTTTTGCCTTCACAAAGCCACTTCCTTTCAAAATCTCGTAACAAGTATATATCAACGACATTTGAATTGCAACCTAAAAAAAGCCAAAAAACATAGTTTTTTAAACAAAATTAAAAGGTCACGGCAAACGAATTGCCGTGACCTTTTTTGACGCAATATATCCTAAGCTTAGTACATTCCGCCGCCCATACCGCCTGCGCTTGCGGCGGCTGCGGCAGCTGCTGCCTTATCTTCCTTATTTTCGGCCACCAATGCCTCGGGTGTAAGAAGGACAGGTGGAACCG
>JAZQSG010000283.1:0-8273 GCA_045630025.1 Acutalibacteraceae bacterium | reverse complement strand
TCAAGGGATGTAACACCGCTTACTGTGTCGGTAAATTGCTCGGGGTTCATTTCAACCAAAACCTCAAAGGTGTCGGTGTTGTTAGCGCGGTCAACAACAATTTGATAGTTGGGCTGATAACCCTCTTTAAGCAGCACGGTTTCGATCTGGCTGGGGAATACGTTAACACCGCGAATAATAAGCATATCATCGCTTCTACCCATGGGCTTAGTCATCTTTATGTGAGTTCTGCCGCAAGAGCAGGGTTTGCGAGAAAGAACGCAAATGTCGCGAGTTCTGTAACGAAGCAGGGGGAACGCCTCTTTATCCAAAGCGGTGGACACCAGCTCACCCTTGCTGCCCTCGGGAAGAACTTCGCCGGTATCGGGGTCGATGATTTCGGCTAAGAAATGGTCTTCGTTAATGTGCATACCCGATTGCTCGCTGCACTCGAATGATACACCGGGGCCGGAGGTTTCGGTAAGACCGTAAATATCGTAGGCCTTAATGCCAAGAGTTTGCTCAATGCCTTTGCGCATTTCTTCTGTCCAGGGCTCAGCACCGAATATACCTGCCTTAAGAGGAATATCCTCGGGTTTATAACCGCTTTCTTTAAGCGATTCACCAACGTAAGCTGCATAAGAGGGGGTGCAGCAAAGAATGGTAGCGTTAAGGTCGGTCATAAACTGAATTTGGCGCTCGGTGTTACCTGATGACATGGGCAAAGTAAGGCAACCAACCTTGTGAGAACCGCCGTTAAGACCAGCACCGCCTGTAAATAATCCGTAACCGTAGGCAACCTGGCATACATCATCCTCAGTACCGCCTGCTGCAACAATTGCTCTTGCGCAGCAATCTTCCCAAAGGTCAATGTCGTGCTGAGTATAAAAAGCAACAACACGTCTGCCGGTTGTTCCGGAGGTGGATTGAATTCTTACACAATCCTTAAGGGGCTTTCCTAACAGACCGTAGGGATAAGCGTCGCGAAGGTCTGCTTTAGTTAAAAAGGGAAGCTTGTGTAAATCTTCAATGCCTTTAATATCCTCGGGCTTTAAACCCTTTTCATCCATTAAATTTCGGTAATACTCAACGTTTTCATAAACGTGCTTTACCTGCTTGACCAGCTTTTCAGATTGAAGCTTTTTAATTTCTTCAACAGGCATGGTCTCGATTTCTTTTTGATAATACTTTCTTTCCATTTAAAATCGTCCTTTCTGCTTTTGGATTTTGTTGGATTGCAGAAGAAACAAAAAATCCTCTGCATTCCGTAGGGAATACAGGGGACGAGAAAAATCCCGCGGTACCACCTCTATTTACCATTGTTTCGCAACAACGGCCTCTAAGTGCAAACACACTCTTGTCGATATAACGGTCGAACCCGTTTGACCTACACAGAAAAACTTTCAGCCAACGACTAACGAAATGAATTCGCCGATTTAACATTGTTGCTTTACACCAACTGCAACTCTCTGAAAATGCTTTACATCGGGTACTGGTTTTCGCTCAAGCGTCTTTATATTTATTTTAGCATTGAAAATACAAATGTCAAGTGGTTTATAGGAATTTTATGAATTATAACCCAGGTTGAATGCAACTTTATTCATTTCAACAAACTTGGGAGCAACCGATTTTTCGATTGCGCTGATCCAACTGTCGTAAGGAATGTCAAACTGCTTGGCAACTCTGCCCATAAGTACAATGTTTACTGCTTTAGATGAACCGGCTTGCTCTGCCAATGAAAGGGCGTCAAAAGCATCTACGTTCAAGCCCTTGCTTGTAAGCTCGTCCAAAACGTTTACAGGGTATTCGGCAGCGCCGATAATTACGGGCATGGGATCAATCTGTTGTGTGTTAACAACAATTTTACCATCTTTTTTAAGGAAACGTGCATATCTTGCAGCTTCAAGCTTTTCAAAAGAGATAATAACGTCGGCTTCACCGTCGGTTATGATAGGGGAATAAACCTTTTCTCCGTAGCGGATATATGTAACAACTGAACCACCGCGCTGGCTCATTCCGTGAACCTCGCTAACCTTTACGTCATAACCTTCATCAACAAGCAATCTGCCCAAAAGCTTGGAGGCGAGCAAACTGCCTTGACCGCCAACGCCGACAATCATAATGCTTTTTGTATTCATTTGCTTTACCTCCTTAATTTATAGCGTCAAATGCGCAAAGCTGTTTGCATACGCCGCAGCCAACGCAAAGTGTGTTATCTATTTTTGCTTTTCCGTCTTTAAGACTGATTGCAGGGCAACCAAGACCCATACAACGTTTGCAGGATTTGCATTTATCTGCTTCAACCTTCAAGGGAGCTTCATGCTTTACACTCTTAAGCAATACGCAGGGTCTGCGAGAAATGATAACCGAAGGCTCTTCGGCGGCAAGCTCTTCTTTAACTGCAAGCTCACAGGCCTTAAGGTCATAGGGGTCAACAACCCTTACTCTGTTAATGCCGAGAGAATGGCACAAAGCTTCCAAATCAACCTTTGCGGCGGGGTCGCCTTTAATGTTAAAGCCGGTGGTGGGGTTTTGCTGGTGACCTGTCATACCGGTGATTGAATTATCAAGTATTATAACGGTCGAGTTGGTTGCATTGTACGCAATGTTAACAAGACCCGTCATACCCGAATGCATAAAGGTTGAGTCGCCTATAACAGCAACTGATTTTTTCTCTGCATCGGTGCCTCTTGCAGCATTAAATCCGTGAAGGCCTGAAACGGAAGCACCCATACAAAGGGTGGAATCAAGAGCGTTAAGGGGGGCAACGGCGCCAAGGGTATAGCAACCGATATCGCCCATAACGGTAATCTTGTTTTTAGAAAGTGTGTAGAACATACCTCTGTGGGGGCAACCGGCACACATCATAGGCGGACGGGCAGGAATAACAGAATCAGCACTAACAGATTCTTTATCAGCCAATCCAAATGCTTTTGCAATGGTTTGCTGCGAGAACTCACCAAGGGGTGAGAAAAGTTCTTTACCTACGCAGTCAATGCCAAGTGAACGCACGTGGGTTTCGATAATGGGATCAAGCTCTTCAATTACGTAGAGCTTTTTAACCTTTGCGGCAAACTCTTTAATCATATTAACGGGCAGGGGATTAGGCATACCGATTTTAAGGATGCTTGCCTTATCACCCAACACCTCTTTAACGTAAAGATAAGAGCAGCCGGAGGTTATAATACCAATTTCATCCGAGTTCATTTCAACGGTGTTGTAAACACAGTTTTCGGCAAGGGCACGCAAATCCTCGGTGCGCTGTTCAACAAAGGGGTGACGCTTGATTGCATTGCCGGGCATCATTATGTATTTTGCAGGATCTTTATTGTAATCCTTAAGAACAGCGGGCTCTTTATCGCCCTGCTCAACAATTGATTGGCTGTGAGCAATACGAGTGCACATACGAAGCAAAACGGGAGTGTCAAATTTTTCTGAAAGCTCAAAAGCTGATTTTGCAAAGGCGTATGCTTCGGCAGAATCTGCGGGTTCAAGCATAGGTACCTTTGCAGCAATGGCATAGTGACGAGAATCCTGCTCGTTTTGAGAAGAGTGCATAGCAGGGTCATCGGCAACACAAATAACCAAACCGCCGTTTACACCGGTATATGAAAGGGTAAACAAGGGGTCTGCGGCAACGTTAAGGCCAACGTGCTTCATGGCGCAAACAGCGCGAGCACCCGCAAGACTTGCACCAAATGCAACCTCTGCAGCTACCTTTTCGTTGGGAGCCCACTCGCTGTGAATATCGTCAAATTTTGATAAAAACTCAGTAATTTCTGTTGAGGGGGTACCGGGGTAGCTTGATACCAAGCCCAAACCACCGTCGTGCAAGCCCTCGGCAACGGCTTGATTGCCTATAAGCAGCTTTTTCATATAAATAAATCCTTTCGTTTACGATTTGTTTTGTGAGTCTACAAGACCTTCGGCACCATACATCTTGCGAAGCTTTGGCTTTTCAATTTTGCCTGTAGGATTGCGAGGTACGTCAGCAAAAATTATTTTGCGAGGACGCTTGTAGCGAGGAAGCTCCATACAAAAATCGTTTATTTCTTCTTCTGTGCAGGTCATTCCTTGCTTAACCTCAATAATCGCCGTGGCAATTTCACCAAGTCTTGCATCGGGCAATCCAATAACAGCAACGTCTTTAATTTTAGAATGTGCAGATAAGAAATTCTCAATCTGTACGGGGTAAAGGTTTTCTCCACCTGTTATTATAACATCTTTTTTGCGATCTACAAGATAAATAAATCCTTCTTCATCCTGCATTGCCATATCGCCCGTAAATAACCAGCCGTCTTTTATAGTGTCGGTGGTGGCTTTTTCGTCGCGGTAATAGCAGGTCATAACGCCCGGGCCTTTAAGGCACAGCTCACCAACGTCACCCTGTGCTACTTCAACACCGTCGGGGTTAACAATTTTAACCTGCCACTTATAGCCGGGAACACCAATTGCACCAACCTTGTGTATATTTTCTACGCCAAGATGAACGGCACCGGGACCGATTGATTCAGATAAACCGTAGTTTGTGTCGTACTGTTGGTTGGGGAAATACTCAAGCCAACGCTTGATAAGACTTTGCGGAACGGGCTGAGCACCGATGTGCATCAGTCTCCACTGTGAAAGCTCGTAATCTTCAAGTTTGATCTCGCCTGAATCAAGAGCGTTAAGAATATCTTGCGCCCACGGAACAAGCAACCAAACTATTGTGCATTTTTCAGAGCTTGCGGCACTTAAAATGTTTTTAGACTGTGTGCCCTTAAGAATAACTGCCTTACCACCTGTAAGCAAGCTGCCAAACCAGTGCATTTTTGCGCCTGTATGATATAGCGGGGGAATGCACAAAAAACAGTCGTCCTTGGTTTGACCGTGATGATTTTGCTCAACTCTGCAAGAATGTATCAAGCTTTCGTGGTTGTGAAGTATTGCCTTAGGAAATCCGGTTGTGCCCGATGAAAAATAAATTGCAGCGTCGTCACTTTCTTCCAAAGTACATTCAGGAAAGCTGCCCGAGCATTCTGAAATCAGGTCGTTATAATCGTCGGCAAACGTGGGGCATCCGACGCCAAGATAAACAAGGGTGCAGCGCTTGCTGATTTTATCGGCAACTGCTTCTACACGGCCGATAAATTCGGTGCCGAATATAAGCACGTCGGCTTCTGCAAGATCTAAGCAGTAATCAATTTCATCAGAAGAATATCTGAAGTTGAGGGGAACAGCCAAAGCGCCTGCCTTTAATATACCAAAATAAATAGGCAACCAATCAATGCAGTTCATAAGCAAAATAGCAACCTTTTTGCCTTTGCCAATACCTTTTTGCTTAAGCATATTTGCAAGGCGGTTTGCCTTTTCATTAAATACCGACCAAGATATTTCGCGGCGGTAATAATCAACGCGGGGGGTTGGTTCAACCAATTCAAACTCGTGCCAGGTTGAGCGACGAGTTTCGGGTTGCTCGGGATTAATTTCTACAAGAGCTGTGTCTTGTGCAAACTCCCTAGCGTTTTTTTCTAACAAATGTACGATGGTCATTTTGTTCAATCCTTTATTATTTGTATGAAAATACTTTAACACTTTAAAGCGAATTTGTCAACTGAAAATAAATAGATTTTTGAATTTTTTATAATCGGTTAATTTTGGGGCTGTATCACCAACTGTTTTAATTGCAGTGCCAATGCTTGTTTTGTTTTTTGCATTATTATTTGGTGTTGGCGTTAAGTGTCGAAGAAACTCTGCAAATGTTGATGGTAATGTGGACGAAAAATTTAGTTGTTATAACGTTAAGGTGGTTACCAAAAAAAGATTCTTTAGGTTAAAATTAAAAACCCACGATAACGCTGATGCGTATTGTGGGTTTTTAAACACATTAGTTGGTAAAATATGCTTTTTCCGGACGATTTATCACTAACCGCCACTCCCTTTGCTATGGATTCGTTTATTTGTTTTTCACTTTTATTAAATTCAGCAATGATATTTTGTTTACGTTGCTTTTATATATTCCGTATTTACCTGATGCAACCGATGATATAACTACCGCAACAACACATAGCAGCAAGCCGTTTAATCCAAACAGTTCCCAACATAGAATAATGGTTGCTACAGGGCATTTGGTTACGCTGTTAAACATAACGGCCATTCCTATTGCTGCGCCCACGGTAACTTCAAGGTTAAAAAGCACCGCTAACGCTGCGCCAAGGGTTGCACCTATGCTGAAGGACGGCACTATCTCTCCACCCTTAAAACCGACGTTTATACTTATTACGGTAAAAACAATTTTAAGTATGAAATCATAGCTGTTAAACTTTTTGTGTTCAAATATTTCTTCTATTAGATTTATGCCGCTTCCGTTATAGCTCTGGTTACCAACAATAGCGGTCAGCAAAACTAACACAACGCCGCCGATGAAAATTAGCATAAACTCGTTAGGAATAGCTTTTTTAAATATTCGCCCGCAAATTTTCATTGCAAAAATAAACAAAACGCCCGCCATTGCAACCAAAACTGAAATTGCTGCAACTTTCCATAATAGGTCATATGATAATGGTTCTTTTGTAACGGAAAATCGTTCGGGCTTTGTGCCTAATATAGATGAAAGCTTGTATGAAATATAGCTTGATGCAAAAACGGGAACAATTGCTTTAAAAGTGCGCTTTTTATAAATTATAACCTCTAATGCAAAAATTGCTGCACCAAACGGAGCGCTAAACAAAGCTGAAAAAACCGACGCCAAACCGCACACCGTTAAAATCTCTCGTTCTTCATCCTTTGGCTTAAACAGTTTGTCTAAAACAGCCGCTTCGCCAACACCCATTTGCAAAGCGGCACCTTCTCGACCTGCAGATGCACCAAATAGGTGGGTGAGGGCGGAAGATATAAAAATTGCAGGCAAAATTAGAGGTGTTACTCTTTTGCCGTTATAGCTGCTGTCAATAACGGTGTTGGTTGAGACGTCTTTAGTTTTAAGCAATCTGTTAAGGTAAACAGATAAAAGTCCTGCAAAAGGAAGAATTAATATTATATATCCGTATGCATTTCTGGTGTCGGATACAAAAGAAACCGTTTTGGAAAATAAATAGGCAACAATACCGCTAAACAATCCAAGCATAGCAGATAGCAACAATAAAAATATGAACTTTTTTGTTTTGCCTGTTTTCGCTCTGTTCATTTTGTTTTTCCTAACGTGATTTTTTTATATATTAACAAAAGCCGACTAAATAATCAAGATGCGCTTGATGGATTATCTCTTTGGTTGTATAATTAAGTCGGTGATGCCGAGTGAATAGATGTAAATGGTGCAATTTAAAAAACGAGCTTTACGTTGCTTACCACGATAAAGAGTGGGCCGTGCCGGTATATGATGATAAAAAGCTGTTTGAACAATTAATTTTAGAATTGTTTCAATCAGGTTTATCATGGGAAACGGTTTTAAATAAACGTAGTTTTTTCAGAGAAGCGTTTGATGGCTTTGACGTCCAAAAGGTTGCTTTATACAGCAAAGCTGATATTGATCGCTTAATGAATAATGCTAATATTATTCGTAATCGCAAAAAAATAGAAGCCGCTATCAAAAATGCCAAGGTTTTTATTGAAATCCAGACCGAATGGGGCGGGTTTCATAAGTATATATGGAGCTTTACAAACGGTGGTGTTGTTTGTGAAAACGATAAAACTAGGTCTCAGCTTTCCGATATACTTTCAAAGGATTTAAAAAGGCGGGGTATGAGCTTCGTTGGTTCTACCGTTGCATATTCATATTTGCAAAGCATAGGCGTGATAAACTCCCACGATAATGAATGCTATTTGTTTAAATGCCGATAATTACAAAATTATCGGCATTTTTTTATTTATCTAAAAAAGTGGCGTACATATCTATTTCTTCGGTTGATTCAATTAAAAAGTTTAAGCATATTTTATCTTTTGCTAAAAGCTGACCGATTTTTTTTACCTTTCTTAAAAAACGTTTGTCAAATAAAATCTGATCGTAATGCTTTACCATTGGACAAAGGTTGTACCCTCTGTAATCAAGCTCAACAAAAACCTTGCCGTTTTCATCTACGGTGGGGAAGAAGGGGAATATTCTGCAAGCTAAAGGCCTTTTATCTCTGTCGCACGTGCCGTTGCATACTGCAAGACGGTAACCGTCGTCAGTGTGCACAATTTCAAGCTCACTTTGTTCAAAGGGAAAAAGTCGCATACCGGTTTTGTTATCGCCTTTGCAGCAGGCGCGTTCGCAAAGCTGACCCCAGTCGGCCTTTAACGGAGTTGTTTTATCAAGAATTTTAAATATTTTTTGT